>CAZJJQ010000413.1:0-4261 GCA_964546345.1 uncultured Planctomycetales bacterium | reverse complement strand
CCCCCGTGCCCCCGCAGGCACCCCCACGGCGCGGACGTTCTCAAGCATCGCGTGCGCCCCTCCCCCCTCGCCCCCCTCCTCCTCCTGCTGGCCGCGCTCGCCGTCGCGCCCCGACCCGTGCGGGCCGACTTCGAGGAGACCGAACGCCGCCTCAAGGCCGTCGGGGTGGACGACGCCCTCCGCGCCGACGTGCACCGCGCCATCGACCGCGCGGTCGCGTGGTTCGCCGCACGCCAGATCTCGGACGGCTCGTGGCTCGACGGGGGCACCTGGGCCGGAGGCTGGGGCAGCCGCACCGCGCTCACGACGATCTCGGCGCTCGCGGTGCGGCACGCGGGGACGCCCGCGGCGCGCGAGGTGGCGGCGAAGGCGATGCGCTTCCTCTTCGTCCGCCGGAAGACCCGCGACGAGGTCGTCAACTTCGTCTACACGGCGGGCCTCGCGTCGATGCTGCTGATGGTGGACGGCGCCTACCCGACGGTGCACGACACCATCGCGCGCGGGCTCGCCTCGGCCCAAGACGCGCGCACGGGCTGGTTCGGCTACTGCGGACGCCTGGAGGGGTTCATCGTCCCCTCGGTGCCCGACGTCGTGCAGCTCTCCTCGACGCAGTTCGCGGCGCTCGGTCTGTGGGCGGCGGCGCGCCGCGGCTTCGCGACGCCGCGCGACGTCTGGGTGCGGCACGCGAAGGGCCTCCTCGCGACGCAGGCGAAGAGCGGATCCTGGTCGTACATGCCGAATCCCGCCCTACCCGGCTACTCGACGGGCACGTTCATGGGCCTCGCGAACCTCCTCCTCTGCGAACGCCACCTGGGCGATCTCTCCGGCGACCCCGACCTCGCCAAGCGCCTGCTCGCCGCGAAGACGCTGGCGATGGGCGCCCTGCGCCGCGACGCGGCGGCGATGCTCGAGTCGCTCGCAGCCGGCCGGGACGGCAGCTGGAGCTACGAGGGCGAGCGCTGGAGCTACTACGGCCTGTACGCGATGGAGAAGGCGTGTCTCTTCGCGGGCCTCGAGAAGATGGGGGACGCCGGCTGGTACGCCGAGGGCGCGCGTGGGCTGCTGGCGCTGCAGGAGAAGGACGGCGGCTGGGGCATCGGCTCGTACCGCGCCAACGGAATCCGCTTCCCGGCCCGCAGCGACGTGCTCTCGACGGCGTTCGCGCTCCTCTTCCTCCTGCGCGCGTCGGAGGTCTACCGGCCCGACACGCCGAGCCCCGTCGATTCGAAGGACCGTCCGGTCACGCCGAACGAGAAGCCCCCCGCCGCTCCGACGCCGCCCTCGCAGCCTTCGCCGTCGCCCCCGCCGCCCCCGCACGATCCCCCGAAGTGACCGGGACCCGCGGGACGCTCAGCGCCCCGCCGCCGCGGGAAGTTCGACGTCGCCCGGGGCCCCCTCGTCGCCGGGTGTTCGCCGCGCTACAGCTCGCGCGACACGAACCAGACCTCCGGCGCGCCGGAGACCCCCGCCTTCTTCATGGCGACGGCCAGCTCCGGCGACTTGACGAGCGCCTGGGCCGCCTCGAGCGTGTCGAAGTCGTGCCAGATGGTCACGTCCCCCTTGTCCACGGCCCCCTGGAAGACCGCGGCCCCGCGCACGCCCATCTTCTTCCTCGTGGCGTCGAACGAGTCGTAGCCGCGCTTCCACGCGGCGAAGTCGGCGACCTTGTGGCGGACGAAGAGCCGGATCATGGGGAACTCCCGCGGCGCTGGGTACGTGGGGTCCGCTCGGGCGGACCGGTGCCGCGGATTGTAGGGATTGCGACCCCGCGGGGGAAGGACGGGGGCGGCGGGGGCGGGAGGGGGCCCGTAAAGCGCGGGGTCTGGCGACGCACGCGGCGACGCCGGACGGGGAACGACGTGCGACCATGCCGGGCGCTCTCGCGGAGCCCCCCCCATGCGCACGCCGGCCCCGTCCGTCCTCGTCCTCGCCACCGTGGCCCTCGCCTGCGTGACGGCGCCGACGCCGGTCCTCGCCGAGCCGACCGAAGGACCCTACGTCCACCGCGTCCTGAGCGCGACGAGCTCCGACGGCCTCACGTGGACGCGCGACGAAGGCGTGCGCTGGGCCCACGCCTCGGTGCCGTGCGCCGTGGCCGACGGGGAGCGCATCCTCCTCTACGCCGTGGACGCCGACCGCGGACCCGGCCAGCGCGAGTCCACGGGCCTCTTCACCTCGACGGACGGCCTGAAGTTCGAGAAGCAGCCGTTCGCGATCGAGGGGATTTCGACGAAGAAGGCGCTCGATCCGTGCGTCGTGCGAGATCCGAAGGGCGGCTTCCGCCTGTACTACCTCGCGTCGGACATCGACGGGGATCCCGCGAAGGCACCCGAAGACCACGAGATCCACGTCGCGACGTCGGAGGACGGCGTGAGGTTTCGGGAGGCGGGCGTCGCGCTGCGTCGCCCGGGGCTCGTCGATCCCGACATCTTCCACTTCGGGGGCACGTGGTTCTGCTACGTGTTCGCACACGGGAAGACCGAGATCGCGACGTCGAAGGACGGCCTCTCCTTCACGTACCAGCGCGACCTCGACCTGCCGGGATACGGGACGACGGCGCCGGTGGCCCTTCACGACGGGCGCCTCCGCCTCTACGCGTTCGAGCAGGGCAAGCCCGGCGGCAACGCGTTCCACAGCTTCGTCTCGAAGGACGGGCTCGCGTGGACGCGCGAGGAGGGCGTGCGGCTGCAGGCGGCCGACGAGGAGCAGATCACGGACCCCTA
Source organism: uncultured Planctomycetales bacterium (assembly GCA_964546345.1). Classification (GTDB taxonomy): domain Bacteria; phylum Planctomycetota; class PLA2; order PLA2; family JAEUHO01; genus JAYTCP01. Next base: position 1,538 of record CAZJJQ010000413.1, on the reverse strand, counting down.
CGTCGTGCGGTGGAGGGGCGGCTGGAAGATGTACTTCAAGGCGGAGCCGCGGCGCCCGGGACGACCGGGGCGCCCGCCCGGCCGCGGTCCCGCGGCGCCCGGCGGCCACGGAGAGGCCCCGCCGCTCGACGCGTTGGGCAAGCCCAACCGCAACCGGCCCGGCCCGTGGGACAGCGACGTGCTCGTGATGCGGCTCGGCAAGGACGGCAGCACGGAGACGCTCGCGACGTGGCCTCGCGCGGGCGTGCCCACGGTGGCGCGGATGGCCGACGGGCGCCTGCTGGCGGCCCACCAGCACTTCCCCGAGGACGACGACGCGGCCTTCGACAAGGTCGCCGTGCACACCTCCGCCGACGAGGGCCGGACATGGACCTCGGCGCGGGTGATCGGCCTCGAGGGGCTGCCCGAGGGGATGCGCTTCCCGTTCGACCCGACGCTCGTGCCGCTCCCCGACGGGCGCGTGCGCCTCTACTTCACCTCGATGCCGCTCGGCAAGCACGCGGGCGGTCGGCCCCTGACGGCGATCTACTCCGCGATCTCGAAGGACGGCCTCGCCTACGTCGTCGAGCCGGGCGTGCGCTTCGCGGTGGAGGAGCGCCCCGTGGTGGACTGCGCGGTCGCGCTGCACAAGGGGGTCTTCCACCTGTTCGCACCCGACGCCGGGACCGGCGCCCCTCCCCCCGGCGCTCCCCTCCCTCCCGAGGCGGATCGCCCCCGCGAGGGCTTCGGGTACCACGCGACGAGCACGGACGGCCTCGCGTTCACGCGGCAGCCCGACGTCTCCATGCCGGGACGCGTGCGCTGGCTGGGCAACGCGCAGTCCGACGGCGAGGCCATCGTGTTCTGCGGGACCGCCGCGCCCGGCGTCTGGATGGCGACGAGCCGCGACGGCGCGACGTGGGCGACGCCGACCGTGTGGTCCCGCCTGACGATCGCGGATCCCGGCTTCGTGAAGCTGCGCGACGGCACCTGGCTCGTGATCGGCACGGGGCCGCCGCGCGCGGGCCAGGGCGGACCGCCGCCGCGTGGGAAGTGACGCGCGCCGAGGAGCGGGACGGGGGACCCCGGCGACGTGTGCGCGGGTGCTACGATTCCGCGCCATGAGCACTCGACGCGGGTGGAAGCACGGGATCGTCGTCCTCGGGGCCGCGGGCATGTTGACCGCCCTCGCCGTCGCGAGCCGCGCCGCGCGTGCCGGCGACGGCGAGCCCGCGAAGGCGGCGCCGGCCTCCGGCCCGACCGCGCAGGGTGCGACCGAGCTCCTGAACGAGATGGCCGGCGCGGCGATGGTGGGGTGGCTCCGCGATCCCGAGGCGATCGCCGAGGGGGAGCCCGTCCACCGGTGGCTGCTGCGGCTCGGCTCGAAGGCCCCGGACGAGGCGGGGGACGCGCGTCGCGTGCTGTCCGGACTCGGACGCGAGGCACTGCCGTGGCTCGCGATCGGGCTCGGGGATCGCGCGGGCCTCGAGCTGCGGGACGCGTGCGCCGGGCTGGCTCGGGAGATCATGGGGGCGGCGGGGGTGGACCCCGCGACGGCG
>CAZJJQ010000412.1:2955-4264 GCA_964546345.1 uncultured Planctomycetales bacterium | reverse complement strand
TCGACGCCGAGATCAAGGACGAGTTCTACAACGTCGTCAGCCAGATGCTCGGCGAGCTGAAGGCGAGCCACCTCGGAATCTTCCCCGGCGGCGAGGACGACGAGGAGCCCGAGGGCGCGGCCCCCACGGGGTACCTCGGCGTCGAGCTCGCGGGCAAGGTGGAGGAGGGCGGCGGCCGGAAGGTCACCTTCGTCCAGCCCCGCGGTCCGGCCGACGAGGCCGGCCTCCGCGTCGGGGACGTCGTGAAGTCCGTCGCCGGCACCCAGCTCCGCGGCGACACCGACCTCGACCGGGTCCTCTCGGGGACCGCCGGCAAGGAGGTGCCCGTCGCCTACGCGAAGGGGGACGGCTCCGGCGACAAGACGACGCCCGTGAAGGCCGTCGGCGGCGGACAGCTCGCGCAGCTGAAGTACCAGCTCTGGGTGGACAGGTGCCGCAGGACGGTCGGCGACGCCACGAAGGGGGAGGTGGCCTACCTGCACCTCAACCAGATGGACCAGCCGAACCTGCAGCGGTTCAACGCGGCCCTCGCCGAGTTCAACGGCAACCGCCGGATCAAGGCGCTCGTCCTCGACGTGCGCAACAACGGTGGCGGCAACATCCACCAGCAGCTGCTCGACGCGCTCTCGAACAAGCCCTTCATCAGCTTCCAGCCCCGTGGGGTGCCCCGCCAGGTCCAGCCCGCGCTGCGGTGGGGCAAGCCGGTGGTGGTCTTGATCAACGAGCGCTCGTTCAGCGACGCCGAGGTCTTCCCCTACGGCTTCAAGCAGCTCGGCCTCGGCAAGCTGGTGGGCGTCCCGACCGCGGGAGGCGTCATCGGCACCAACGACATCGTGCTCGCCGACGGCAGCAAGTTCCGCATCCCCCGGGTGGGGTGGTACGGGCTCAACGGGGAGAACCTCGAGCACCTGGGCGTGAAGCCCGACGTCCTCGTGGAGGAGACTCCCGAGGACCGGCTCGCGGGCCGCGATCCCCAGCTCGCCAAGGCGATCGAGGTGATCCTCGCGGAGGTCCACCCGCCCAAGCCGGTCGAGACGCCGAAGGCGGCGGAGCCCAAGAAGCCCGAGACGGAGAAGCCCGCCGAGACGCCGGCCCCGACGGTCCCCACCCCCGAGCTGCCGAAGCCCACGCCGCCGAAGGCCCCGGAGACGGCCACGCCTCCGGCTACGCCGAAGGCCCCCGAGGCCCCGAAGGCCACGGAGCCGGTGAAGCCCGTGGAGACGCCCAAGGCCCCCGAGGCGCCGAAGGCGCCGGAGCCCGCGAAGCCCGCGGAGACGCCCAAGGCCCCCGAGGCGCCGAAGGCGACGGA
>CAZJJQ010000412.1:0-2855 GCA_964546345.1 uncultured Planctomycetales bacterium | reverse complement strand
GCCGGCGTCCGAAGGGACGAGCGCGGCCACCGTGGTCGCGCCCGCGCAGATCGACAACCCGCTCTACGACGCCCAGGTGGGCGAGTGGGTGAAGGTCAAGATCACGACGCGGGCCGGGGCCGAGCAGACCCTTCTCGTGACCGTCGTCGAGGTCAGCGACGACGAGGTCGAGTTCGAGACGACGGACGCGAGCGGGACGCCCGGCGCGCCCGCGCGCCGTCGGCGCGAGGCGCGGACCAAAGACCTCACGTTCGGTCCCCTCGAGCGGCAGGGCGAGGACCGCAAGGAGACGCTCACGCTCGGGGGCCAGCAGTTCGCCTGCCGGGTGGTGACGCTCAAGAACCGGCGTGGCGGGCTGGAGGAGCGCTGGTACAGCAACCAGGTGCCCGGCTACGGGCTCGTCCGGCGCACGGTGGACGGCCGGGTGGTGTCTGAGGTCGTCGAGTGGGGGACCGAGGCGCCGAAGAAGTAGCCCGCCGCGGACCGGGGGCCGGTCCGTCCGTGCCGTCCGGGGGGGCACGGCCCCGTGGGGCGGTGTACGCGCCGCGCAAGTCTCCGGCGGTAGGAGCTCAACCGGCGAACACGGCGCCCCGCGCCGAGCCGAGGCAGCGCAGGAGGGGGGGCCGGTCCTCACGCGCCTCGCGATTCCCGCCGCTGCGGCGCCGCGGGGCCTGCGGGGCGGAAGGCTCTGTCCTGGGGCCGCCCCCGACCCGAGGAGTAGAGGGCGCCCTTCTCCGCACCCCGCGCCCCCCTCGAGATGGGCTGCGCCCGCAGGGAGGCGGATCTCCCCGTCCGGCCCCCCGCGCCCCCCTCGACCTCCCCCCCCCCTTCCCGCCCCCGGCGCCTCCCGTCTCGCTCCCGGCGTCTCTGGCGGGGGGGACCCCGCTCCCAGCGAAAGGCCCGGCGGTCGGACGCGGGGGGACGCGTCGGACCGCCGGGCCCGGAGGAAGCGCGGGGGGCCTGCGGGAGGTGCGTCGGCCGACGCACCCCGCCGCCGGCTACATGCGGTTCTTCTTCACTTCCACGATCTCCTTGCGGATCGTGAGGGCGACGGCCTCGGGCACCGGCGCGTAGGAGTCGTGCTCCATCGTGTAGTTGCCGCGGCCCTGGGTCATGCCGCGCAGCAGCGTCGAGTACTGGAACATCTCGGCCAGGGGCACCTTGGCGATGACCTGCTTCGTGTCGCCCGAGCCGGCCTCGGTGGACTCGAGGGTGCCGCGGCGCGCGGAGAGCGAGCCGAGGACGTCGCCCAGGTTCGCGTCCGGCGTGATGACCGTGACCTTCATGATCGGCTCGAGGAGCGTCACCCCGGCCGTCTCGGTCGCGACGCGCACCGCCAGGCGCGCCGCCTCCATGAACGCCATCTCCGACGAGTCCACGTCGTGGCTCTTGCCGTCGTACAGCTCGGCGGACACGTTCATGAAGGGGAAGCCGAGGGGGTAGCCCTCCTCCAGCGCCTTCTCGAGGCCCTCGCCCACCGGCTTGATGTACTCGCGCGGGACCGAGCCGCCGACCACGGAGTCGATGAACTCGAACTCCTGCGACTCCTTCACCTTGAAGCGCACGCGCACGATGCCGAACTGGCCGCGGCCGCCCGACTGCTTGACGTGCTTGCCCTCGACGTCGCAGTCGCGCTTGAAGGTCTGGCGGTAGGCCACCTTGGGCTTGCCCACCTCGCTCTGGATGCCGTACTCGTTGACGAGGCGGCTCTTGATGATGTCGAGGTGGAGCTCGCCCATGCCCGCGATGATCGTCTCGCTGGTCTCGGGGTCGGTGAAGCGCTTGAAGGTCGGATCCTCCTTTGCGAGCTTCCCCAGCGCGTCCGAGAGCTTGTCGCGGTCGCCGCGGGAGGCCGGGCGGATCGACATCGAGATCACGGTCGGCGGGAACTGCATCGACTCGAGGACGATGGGCGCCTCCTTCGGGCACAGGGTGTCGCCCGTGGAGGTGACCTTGAGGCCGATCACGGCGCCGATCTGTCCCGCCTCGAGCTTCTCGATGGGCTCGCGGCTGTTCGCGTGCATGAGCACGATGCGCGACACGCGCTCGCGGTCGTTGCGCGTCGGGTTCCAGACCAGGTCGCCGGTCGAGAGGGTGCCCGAGTAGACGCGGACGAAGGTGAGGTCGCCGTTCTTGTCGGAGATCAGCTTGAACGCCAGCGCGGACAGCTCGGCCTTGGCATCGACCGGCCGGGTGATCTCCTCCTTCGTCACCGGGTGCCAGCCCTTGATCGTCTTGATGTCGAGCGGGCAGGGCAGGTAGTAGCAGACCGCGTCGAGGACGCGCTGGACGCCCTTGTTGCGGAGCGCGGAGCCCAGGAGCACGGGGTTGACGCGGCCCGAGACGACCCCCTTGCGGAGGGCGACGCGGATCTCGTCGTTCGTGGGGATCTCGCCCGCCAGGTAGCGCTCCATGAGCGCGTCGTCCTGCTCGGCGGCGGCGTCGAGCAGCTCGTGGCGCCAGGCGGCGCACGTCTCGGCCAGCTCGGCCGGGATGGGCTTGACCGTCCAGCGCTGGCCCTCGGACTCGGGGTCGTAGTAGATGGCCGTCTGCTCGATCAGGTCCACGATGCCGGCGAACTCGTTGCCCTGACCGATCGGGTACTGGACCGGGATCGCGTTCGCGCCGAGGCGCTTGCGGATGCCGTTCACGCACATGTCGAAGTCGGCGCCCGGCTTGTCCATCTTGTTGAGGAAGCAGACGCGCGGGACCTTGTAGCGGTTGGCCTGGCGCCACACCGTCTCGGACTGGGGCTCGACCCCTTCCTTCGCGTCGAACACGCAGACGGCGCCGTCGAGGACGCGGAGGCTGCGCTCGACCTCGGCCGTGAAGTCGACGTGCCCGGGGGTGTCGAT
>CAZJJQ010000411.1:0-4278 GCA_964546345.1 uncultured Planctomycetales bacterium | reverse complement strand
GAGCTCGATCGCGAGCGGGATGCCGTCGAGGCGGCGGCAGATCTCGGCGATCGCGGTGAGGTCCTCGGGACGCGCGCGGAACGCGGCCGACGCCGCGCTCGCGCGATCGAGGAACAGCGCGACGGCCGGCGAGCCTCCCGGCGTCACGGCCGTGGCGTCGGCCGGCGGCAGCGCGAGCGAGGGGACGAGCCACGCGGTCTCGCCGGCGGCGGAGAGCGCCTCGCGGCTCGTGGCCAGCACGCGCACGCCGGGGCACGCGGAGAGGATCGTCTCGACGAGGGACGCCGCGGCCCCTAGCAGGTGCTCGCAGTTGTCGAGGAGGACGAGCGTCTTGCGTGCGCGGAGGGCGTCGAGGATCGTTTCGAGCAGGGGGCGGCCGCTCTCCTCCCGCACGCGCAGCGCGGTCGCCACGGCTTGAGGCACGTCGGCGGGATCGCGTACGGGCGCCAGCTCGACGAGCCACGCGCCGCCCGGGTAGTCGCCCAGGGCCTCTGCGGCGACCTGGAGCGCGAGCCGCGACTTGCCCGAGCCGCCCGCGCCCGTCAGCGTGACGAGGCGACCCGCCGCGAGCGCCTTGCGGACCGCCTCGACCTCGCGCTCGCGCCCGAGGAAGCTCGTCAGCTGGAGCGGCAGGTTGTTCGGGACGGCGTCGATGCCGAGGAGCGGCGGGAAGCCGTCGGGGAGCCCGTCGCCCACGACCTGGTGGAGGCGCTCGGCGCGCTGGAGGTCCTTCAGGCGGTGGTCGCCCAGGTCCCGCAGCGCGAGCCCCGGGGGCAGCGCGTCGCGGACGAGGGCCTCGGTGGCGGCCGAGACGAGGATCTGCCCGCCGCAGGCGAGGCTCTGGACGCGCGCGACGCGGTTCACGCACGGGCCGAAGTAGTCCTCGTCGCGTTCGTGGGCCGTGCCCGTGTGCAGCCCCATCCGCACGCGGAACGGGAACGCGCCGGCCGTCGAGATGGCGCGCTGGGACGCGACGGCCGCCGCGAGGGCGGCGTCGGCGGTCTGGAACGCCGCGCAGAACGCGTCGCCGACCGTCTTGAAGACGTAGCCGCCCCGGGCCTCGATGGCCGCGCGCAGGGCCGCGTCGTGCCGCGCGACGGCCTCGCGCGCCAGCGCCTCGTCCCGTTCCCAGAGCCTGGTGCTGCCCTCGATGTCGGTGAAGAGGAACGTGACGGAGCCGGTGGGGCGGGCAGGCATGGGGGCGCGAGCGAGGATACGGGGGGGCGCGCGGGGGTCCGCGGATCCGTCCAGCCGGGCCGAACGGGCCGCCTCCGGTCGAGGAGGTGGGGCGCTCGGGCCCGGACGAGAGCCCGACGCGGGGGCGAGCGAGCCTACGCCGCGGGCCTCGCGGCCCGTTGCGTCGGCTCCTCGGCGCGACGTAGGATGGCACGCGGGAGGCGATCGTCCATGACGCATCGGGAGCGGGTCCGCGCGGCCATCGCCGAGCTCGAGGCGCGCGGCGTCCGCCGCTCCGCTGCGGCCCCGTGGTCCTTTCGTCTCGCATGGGCGCTCGGCATCCCGCTGCCCCCCCTGCCGTTCCTCCGATTCGGCACGTTGGCGCTCTTCTTCGGCGCGACCTGGGGCCTCCCCATGCTGCTGGTCTCGCTGGCGCTCGACCCGATCCCCGTGGCGGGACGATCCGGTCTGGGGGTCCGGCTCGGCACGGTCGGCCTGGGCTCGGCCTTCTTCGGGTCGTTCATGTCCGCGTACATCCGACGGACCCACCGATCCCTCGCCCTCCCCCGATGGAAGGACTACCGTCCGGCCGACGTGACCGCCGAGGTGTTCTCGTAGCCCGTTCGTCGCGCCCGCAGCCTGAAGAGCACCGGCGTCGGGGCGACGGACGTCCCCGCGGAGATCCTCGATGCAGCCCGTGATCGTCAGCCTCCCCGCGTTCCACGTCGTCGGCCTCGAGGGCACGTTCGCGCCCGAGGCGATGTCGCAGATCCCCGACCTGTGGGGGCGGTTCCTCCCGAGGAAGGCGGGCATCCCGGGACGGAAGGGCGACGTGACGTTCGGGTTCTCCCGGCCCCACGTGCCCGGACCGCACGGTACGAAGGTGTTCGTCTACACCGCGGCGGTGGAGGTGGTGGACCTCTCCGCCGTGCCCGAAGGCCTCGTCGGGTTCACGGTGCCGGGCGCCACCTACGCGCGGTTCACGCACACCGGGCCCGTGGCCGGCATCGGGAAGACGATCGACGCGATGTGGACGCAGTGGATCCCCGCGAGCGGGCTGGTGCCGACGCACGGCCTCGAGTTCGAGCGCTACGACGACCGATGGGACGCGGGCACCGCCTCGGGTCCCGTGGACCTCTACGTCCCGGTGGATGCGGATCGCGGCACGGCGGCCCGTGGGGCCGGGCCCCTGGCCTCCACGGCCTGGCGCCCGCCGCCCGCACCGCCCCCGACCTCGGCGTCGAAGGACGCGCGCGTCACGCTCGAGGCCGCGCCGGAGGGCGTGGTCCCGCTCTGCCCCCACTGTCGAGCGTCGCTCGACACGATCTGGAGCCTCGTCGAGGGGTTCGGGTGGTTCGGCCAGGAGCGGATCCTGCTCTGCCCGTCCTGCCGGAGCTTCCTCGGCTACAACGCGTGGCAACGGTAGGAAGGGCGTGCGGTCGATGGCGCTCTGCAGCAGGGCCCCCTACGAGCCGGAACCGGGCAGGTCGGCGACCCGTGGGGAGATCACCCTTCCTCGTGCCCCTACCCTGATGTGATGTCTCGAGCGCCGTGCGACGCAATCGGGCCCCTCCCAGGGGGTCGGCGCCCGCGGGGAGGTGGACCATGGCCATCGAACGGAAGGGGCCGCAGACCGGGAAGACCCTGAAGAGCCTGCCGAGGATCGCGTTCGATCGGCTGCGCTCCTTCCATGCGCCGGAGGAGATCGTCGAGGAGTTCGTCCGGAGCGGCATCGATCTCCGCGAGGCGACGCGCGTCGTCAACCAGGGCCTCGAGGATCGTTTCCTTCAGCGGCGCGCCCGGGCCCGCCGCACGTGGCTCGGCGGCATGGTCCTGTTCCTCGCTTCTCTGGGCGTCACGGTGCTGACCTTCGTCGGCAGCTTCGCGGACCAGCGAGGGCCGGGCTTCGTGATCTTCTGCTACGGCGCCATGTTCGGGGGCATCGCCGAGATGTACCGCGGATGGGTGCTCTCCCCGCGGCCGCCCACGTACCTCGAGGACCCGTAGCCGTGGGGGTAGGGCGACGAGGGCACGGAGTCGGCCGGTGTCCCCGCGCCCGGCTGAGATCCGTCGCCCGCCCCGACCCCCTGCGACCGGCTGCGACGGCGAGTTGCGGAAAAATCACCCGACTCCGTACCTACTTCCCGGGCGCGGGCGGCTCCGGGCGCTTCTTCGTCACGAGGCCGCCCACCCGGATCTCGAGCCGGTCCTCGCCGGCGACGCCCGTCGTGACCTCGACGACGTCCACGACCGGACCCGCGGGCGCGGTGACGGGCAGGGCGATCTCGATCTGCCAGGCCTTTTCGTCCTTCGGGTCGCGGAGCGCGCGCGCGGCGACGACGCCGTGGCGCGACTTCGCGGTCACCTCGCCGAGGTCGATGGTCGCGTCGAACCCGCGGCAGGGGATGAGCAGGGTCGAGCCGCGACCCTCCGGGACCATGCCGACGCTCGCGAAGCGCTGCGCGAGGAAGACCTTCCCCGACACGCTGCCGAGGATGGCCGCCTGGATCGTCGGCACGTCGGGATCGTCGGTGCGGATGCGCGCGGTGCCCTGGATGGGGCCCACGGGAGGCGGCGTCGGGAAGCGCAGCGCGATCTTCCAGCCGTGCCACGGCGGCGCGTCCGACGGGGTGACGTCGAACTCGACGGTCGTGCCCGTGGCCTCGACGCCGAGGACCTTGAACGGCCGTCCCGAGCCCTCCTTCCAGCGCGCGAGCACCGCCGCGGTGGGGGAGGTGCCGACGAGCACGGGATCGAACGTGAAGGCCTCGGGCTCGAGGACGATCCCCGCGGACACGTCCACCGTGAGCTTCAGCTCGAGGGTGGGGTGCTCGGGATCGTCGCACTCCACCCTGACCGACTTCGTGAAGGGGCCGACGAGGGTGAACGTGCGGAAGATCCCCTTCACCTGCGCAGTGGCGCCGGGAGCCAGCTCGCGACTCGTGATCGAGCCGTCGGTGCACGAGCAGGTGCCCAGGACGCCGGTCACGTGCAGCGGCGCGTCGCCCGCGTTCGTGAGCGTGAACTCCGCGACGAGCTCGGTCTGCTGCCGGGCGACGCCGAAGTCGTGCGCCATGCGGTCGAGCACGGCTCGGGGGCGGC
>CAZJJQ010000410.1:0-4286 GCA_964546345.1 uncultured Planctomycetales bacterium | reverse complement strand
GGAGCGGCGGGGCCCCTGCCCCCCGCGCCCCCCCACTCCCGGACGGGCCTCGGCCTGACGAAGGGTGTCAGCCACCTTCCGTCAACCCGCCCCCGGGCTACGTCTTCGGCTTGCCGAAGCGCTCCGTCTCGGGGATCGTTCGACCGTCCTCGTCGAGGAGTCTGCCGCCGTCGCGGCGCACGTTCTCGAAGTGGCGCGGCGCGAGCCGCATCGCCACGCGGGCGATCCCGTCGGGGAAGGTGATCTCCTTCACCTCGCCCCACTCGCGCAGGCGGGCGAGGAGACGGCCATTCCCGGCATCGGCCTCCACCACGACGTCGGACGTGCGGCGGGACGACGCCTCGACCACGGCCTCCGCGAGGAGGTCGAGGCCCTGGCCCGTGATCGCGCTCACCGGGATCGCCCCCGGGAGGCGTTCGGTGAGGACCCGCAGGCCGAAGGGGTCGGTCACGCGGTCCACCTGGTTGAGGATCGCGAGGCGCGGCACGCCGCCCGCACCGATGCGGGAGAGCGTCTCCTCGACGACCTCGACGTGGGCGAGCGCGTCGGGGTCTCCCGCGTCGATGACGTGCAGGAGCAGGTCCGCGCGGCGGGCTTCCTCGAGGGTGGTGAGGAACGACGCCACGAGGTGGTGCGGGAGGTCGCGGATGAAGCCCACGGTGTCGGAGAGGAAGACACGGCGGTCCTTGCGGACGTCCCAGGCGCGCGTGGTGGTGTCGAGCGTGGCGAAGAGGCGGTCCTCGACCAGGACCTCGGCGCCCGTCAGGCGGCGCATGAGCGTGCTCTTGCCGGCGTTCGTGTAGCCCACGAGGGCGAGGTTGAAGAACTTGCCCCGGGCCTCGGCGCGGCGTTCGCGGCGGGCCTGCATGTCCTCGAGGTCGCGGCGGAGGTCGCGGATGCGGAGCCTCACCAGGCGGCGGTCGATCTCGAGCTGCCGCTCGCCGGGGCCGCGCAGGCCGACGCCGGCCTTCCCCGACGCCACCTCGCGGTTGAGGTGGGTCCACAGCCGCTTGAGCCGCGGCAGCGAGTACTCCATCTGCGCGAGCTCGACCTGCGCCCGCGCCTCCGCGCTGCGCGCGCGCACGGCGAAGATGTCGAGGATGAGCTCCGTGCGGTCCACGACGCGCAGCCCCATCAGCTCCTCGAGGTTGCGGGACTGCGCGGGCGCGAGGTCGCTGTCCACGATCACGAGGTCGGCGCCGAGCCCCTTGGCGAGGGCCCCCACCTCCGCGGCCTTGCCGGAGCCGATCCAGGTGGACGCGTCGGCCTTCGGCCGGTTCTGCACGACGCGCTCGAGCACGTCCACGCCTGCCGTGTCGGCGAGCCGGGCGAGCTCCTCGAGGGGCGCGTCGTAGGTCTTGGGGTCGCGGGGCAGGTGGAGCCCCAGCAGGACGGCCTTCTCCCGCCCGCCGCGGGCACCGCTCCCTCGGGTGTCGAGCTTCAACGGCGGTCTCCGGCGACCGCGCGGGGCGCGGTGACGTCGGCGGCCGGGGCCTTCCAGACGGCCGAGCCGGCGCGGTGGCAGAGGTGGGCGCGCCACAGCGCGTCGTCACGTTGCGGGAAGTCGCGGCGGTAGTGGGTCCCGCGGCTCTCCTCGCGGAGCAGGGCCGCGTCGGCCACGCGCCGCGCGACGGCGAGCATGTCGAGCAGCGTGAGGCGCTCGACGGTGGGCGGTCCCACGCGCCGCGCGAACCCCTCCCAGCCCCCGATGGCGGCCACGGCTCCCGTGAGGGCGCCGCCGTGACGTTCGATGCCGACGAAGCGCCAGAGCAACGCGCGAAGGGAGGCGCGGAGGTCCTCCTCGTCGAGGTTGCCCTCGGGCGCGGTGCCGGTGCCGTCCCCCCGGAGGTGGAGGGCGCGCGGCGGCTCCTCCGCCGCGTCGGCGGCGGCGGACAGCCCGGCCCGCTCGCCGTAGACCAGGCCCTCGAGCAGCGAGTTGGACGCGAGCCGGTTGGCGCCGTGGAGCCCGCTCGCCGAGACCTCGCCGGCGGCGCAGAGGCCGGGCACGTTGGTGCGCCCGTCGGGATCCACCTGGACGCCCCCCACCGTGTAGTGGGCGGCCGGCCGGACGGGGATCCGATCGCGGGAGAGGTCGAGCCCGTGGGCCCGGCAGGCCGCGGCGATGCCGGGAAAACGGGTCAGGATGCGCGAGCCTAGGTGCGAGAGGTCGAGGAAGATCCCCTCGACGTCGGGCTTGGCCAGCTGGCGCAGGATGGCGCGGGAGACCACGTCGCGCGGCGCGAGCTCCCCGCGGGGGTCGTACTCCTGGGCGAACCGGCGGCCGCGGTCGTCCACCAGGTGCGCGCCCTCGCCACGCACGGCCTCGCTGATGAGGAAACGCGGCACGCCGGCGAGGTAGAGCGTCGTCGGGTGGAACTGGACGAACTCGAGATCGCGCACGACGGCGCCCGCGCGCAGCGCGGCGGCGACCCCGTCGCCGGTGGCCCCCGGAACGTTCGTGCTCTCGCGGAAGACCTGCGAGTATCCCCCGCTCGCGAGGACCACCGCCCCGGCCCACACGGATCGGAGCCCCTCGGCCGTCAGCACGAGGGCCCCGCGGCACGCCCCGGACTCGTCGGTCAGGAGGTCCACGAGGAACGTCTTCGGCCAGAGGTCGATGGAGGCGTGGGCCTGGGCCGCGCGGCGCAGCGTGTCGCGGATCTCCGCCCCCGTCGCGTCGCCGCGGGCATGCAGGACGCGGGGCTCGGAGTGCCCGCCCTCGAGCGCCAGCGCGGGAGAGCCGGGCTCCCCGTCGAACTTGGCGCCCAGCGCGATCAGGTCCTTGATGCGGCGGGCTCCGCTCTCGACCACGGCGCGCACCACGGCCGGGTCACAGAGTCCCTGACCGACGTCGATCGTGTCCTTGACGTGGGCGTCGAGGCCCGCCGAGCGCCCGTCCATGACCGCCGCGACGCCCCCCTGGGCCCAGCCGGTGTTCGAGGCGTCCAGGTCCCCCTTGGCGAGGACCAGCACCCGCGCCCCCTGGGAGGCGGCCGCGAGGGCCGCCGAGTAGCCGGCCACGCCCGCACCCACCACCAGCACGTCGGTCAGGTGGTGCGGCTGCCGGAAGGTGTCGAAGGGGAGGAGGTAGCGCGGCTCGGAGTCGGACATCCGGTCCGCAGGATACCCGGAGGGAGGGCGATCCGGACCTCCGGGGGGACCTGCCGGACGGCCGGTCGGGCCGGGCAGGGGGGGGGCGCGGGGTGGGGCGGGGTGGGGCCCTCCGTGGTGCCGAGCGGCCAGACGTGCTACTCGACGGTGCTGCGATCCGTGTGCGACAGGGCGAACAGCTCGAGGCGGCGGATCTTGCCGAACCGGATGCGGAAGTCCCCGAAGTCGGCCACGCCCTTGACCAGGCGCATCTCCTCGACGTTGTCGATCTCGAGGTCCACCGCCTTGCCGTTGCGCAGCGTCACCTTCACCGGCGCCCGGCGGTTCTCCGGCACGTACTCCCGGATCTCGATGACCCGGATCAGTCGCCAGGGAATCTCGACGTCCGCATCCCCCCGATAGCCCATCAGCACGTTGGGCCCCGTGGCGTGCCCGAAGTCGCCAAGCTCGGTCACGACCCCCTTCGTGTCGGTCACGCGGGCATCGAACGTCGCGTAGTCGATCTCCTGGAAGCCGGCGAGCGCCGCCGAGCCCCACGAGGCCCCGGCGAGGGCGAAGCAGAGCAGGAGGACGACGGTCCGACGCATGCCAGAGCCCTCCACGGCAGGGACGCAGCCGTCAGGCTACCACCACCGGTTTCGACGAGGAATCGACGCCCCCCTCCGCCCCGGACGTTCGGCCCCCCCGGGAGTCGGGGGGAGACCGAGTCCGAGGCGGCTTCCGTGCACCGTGGGAGGAAGCGTGCGACCGGAACCCGAGCGCCTCGCACGACGAGGAGGCCGGGACACCGGGGGCGAGTCGCCACCTCCGCCGCCTCCCCGGAAGGGGAGCCACGAGGGCCCTCGGATGCCGAGGGGGCTCGAGAGGGGCCCGGCACGTTCGGTGCCGAGCGCAGCACGCATCCCGCGTAGGCCACGAGGCGGCGTGGTGGAGGTGGTCGGATTCGAACCGGCGACCCCCGCCTTGCAAAGGCGGTGCTCTACCAGCTGAGCTACACCCCCGGAAACCACGTCGCCGCCGCCGCAGGGAGCATCCCGGCTCCCCTCCGGGGGGCCTTCCGACGCACCGTCGAGCCCCCGTACCGATCGCTGGCCGAGCTGGTGGGCGCACTTGGACTCGAACCAAGGACCTCCGCCTTATCAGAGCGGCGCTCTAGCCAACTGAGCTATGCGCCC
>CAZJJQ010000409.1:0-4294 GCA_964546345.1 uncultured Planctomycetales bacterium | reverse complement strand
CGCTTCTTCGCGTCGGCCTCGAGCTCGGCGAGGAGCCCGGCGATCTCGTCCTTGCCGACCTCGCGGAAGCTCTTCTTGCCGACGGCGGTGTGGAGGAAGTCGCCGCAGCCGGTGGTGGCGGCGGCGGTGCAGCCCGCGACCACGCAGGTGAGGAACGCACGCCGCGACACCCCGCCCGCGGGCGCGGCCTCCTCGGCCATCAGGCCCTGGAGCACCTGCTCGGCCTCCGCGAGCACCGCGTCGTGCGGGTCCACCTGGCCGGCGTCCACGCTCCCGGCGGCGACGGACGCCCCCGTCGGGCCCGCGCAGGAGCCGCCCCCGCAGCAGCCGCCCCCGGCGGCGCCTCCTCCGCAACCGTGGCCCGGGTGCGCGTTCACTTGGAGATCCTCCGGCTCGGCGGGATGGGGGCGGGCTCGGGCTTGAGCGGCTTGAACTGCGGCGCGTGGGAGTCGTGGCAGCTGACGCAGAGCAGGTACTGCTTCTCCCCGTTCCAGTTCCCGGTGCGACGGCCGTGCACGCCGGCGCGCCAGTCCCGGTACTTGTCGCCGTGGCACTGGCCGCAGAGCTCGTAGGAGCGCTCGAAGGGCACCTCCCGCCCGCTCGCGAGCCGCAGCACGTCGCGCTTCTGGTCGTCGTGGCAGTCGAGGCACCAGCGGTGCTTCTCGTCGTGGCGGAGCACGATGTTGTCGTGCGCCATGGTCAGCTCGCGCCGCGTCGGGTTGGACGTCAGGTCCTTGTTGTCGTGGCACTGGGAGCAGGGCCACATGTCGGGGTTGATCGGCGGCGGGGGGACGTGCTTCTCGGAGAGGTCGTCGATGTCCCGGCTCGCGGAGGGACCCGGCTCGAAGGGCTCGGCCTCGTGCGGCTGCGAACAGGCGGCGAACGCCGCGAGCCCGGTCAGGACGAGAGCCGCGGCGATCGAGCGTCGTGCCAGGGGGCGAGATCCGCTCATGCGAGGCCTTTCGCGGTGCACCCGGGACGATCCCGTCCCGGACGACCGAAGCAGCAACCGACGCCTGGGGAGCAATCGGTGTGCCGCGCCCCCCCACCGACGTGGGTCCTTGGGAATCAACGACTTACGACGATTCCGTTGCGCCGGCAGCCCGAGGGCAGCGGGCCAATCCCCGTCCCCGGTGGGGGATTTCCATCAGGTCGGAAGCCCCGTCCCCTCCACCCCCGCCGCCTCCGCCAGCGCGGCGCACAGGGCCGCGTCCTCGTCGGGCTGGAGCGTCCGGACGTGGAGGAGCACCGCCGCGTCCTTCACCGTCGCGAACACCGGGGTGGCGCCCGCGCGGAGGCGCCGCGCGAGCTGGCCGGCCTCCATCGTCCTCGACGTCACCCGCAGGGCCACGCCCGGCAGCTCGACGGTGGGCAGCGAGCCGGCCCCGACCGCGTCGGACGCCTCCACGAGCTCGATCGCGAGCCCCGGCGCCGCGGCCCGCGCCTTCGGCAGCAGGGCCTCCGCACGTGCCCGCAGCCGCTCGGGCGTCGCGGTGAGGGCCGCGAAGGTCGGATGCGTCTCGCGCAGGCGCTCGGGGTGGAGGAAGAGCCGGAGCGTCGCCTCCATGGCGACGAGCTTCAGCTTGTCGCAGCGCACGGCGCGGTAGAGGGGGTGGGCGCGCACCCGCGCCACGGCGTCGGCCTTGCCGAGGATGAGCCCCATCTGCGGTCCGCCGATCAGCTTGTCGCCGGACGCCGTCACGAGGTCGGCCCCCGCCGCGAGGCTCGCGGACACGAGGGGCTCGTCGCCGGCGAGCCCCTGCCCCGCGAGGGACACGAGCGCGCCGCTCCCGAGGTCGTCGGCCACGGGGACGCCGTGCGCGCGCCCGAGCGCGACGAGGTCCTCGAGCGGCACCTCGCCCTGGAAGCCGACGACCCGGTAGTTGCTCGTGTGGATGCGCATGAGCAGGCCCGTGCCCGGGCCGATCGCCTTCTCGTAGTCGCGCAGGTGGGTGCGGTTCGTCGTCCCCACCTCCCGGAGCACCGCCCCCGACATGGCCATCACGTCCGGGATGCGGTAGGCGCCGCCGATCTCGACGAGCTGCCCGCGCGAGACGACGACCTCCTTCCCCGCCGCCATGGCGGCGAGCACGATCATCGTGGCCGCCGCGTTGTTGTTGACCGTCGTCGCGGCCTCGCAGCCCGTCAGCCGCCGCAGGAGCCCGTCCACGTGGCGCTCGCGGGGCGCGCGCTCTCCCGTCTCGCGGTCGGCCGCGAGCAGCTGGTAGCCCGCGCCGTGCGCCGCGAGCGCCTCGAGCGCCGCCGGCGGCAGGGCCGCGCGTCCGAGGTTCGTGTGGAGCACGACCCCCGTGGCGTTGACCACCCGCACGAGGCCCGGGTCGCGGCGTCGTGCGATCCGCTTGCGCGTCGCGGCGATCACGCTCGACGCCACGGACGCGCGCTCGAGGCCCACGGGCCCGATCTCGCCCGAGAGCACCTGCGCACGCAGCTCGGCGAGCGCGCGGCGGATCTCCTCGACCCACTCGCCGTCGGGCGCGTACGCGCGATCGGAGGGCGAAAGCCCCTCGAGGACCGCGTTCACGGGCGGAAGACGGCGGAGCAGCTCCTGGGGCGTCGGCTGGACCATCCGGGCATCCTACGCGGGAGGCCCCTCACTCGTAGCGGAGCGCGGCGATGGGGTCCAGGCGGCTCGCGCGCCAGGCCGGGTAGAAGCCGAACAGCACCCCCACCGCGGCCGAGAAGGCGACGGCCACGACGACCGACTCGGACGACACGATCACGGGCCAGCCCATCTTGCGCGCCAGCAGCGTGGCGCCGCCGGCCCCGAGGGCGGTCCCGAGCAGGCCGCCGAGGCCGGACAGCACGATCGACTCCACCAGGAACTGCGAGAGCACGTCGCGCCCGCGGGCCCCGATCGCCATCCGCAGCCCGATCTCGCGGGTCCGCTCGGTCACCGACACGAGCATGATGTTCATGATGCCGATGCCGCCCACGAGCAGCGAGACCGACGCGATGGCGGCGAGCAGCGTCGTCATGATCCCCGTGGTGGCGGTCTGCGCCGCGATCATCTCGGTCATGTTCCGGATCGTGAAGTCGTCGGGCAGGCCGCCCGCCCCGCCGCGGCCGAGCCGGTGGGAGGCGCGCAGCGTCGCCTTGACCTCCTCCTCGAGCGCGCCGAGGCTCGCGACCGAGCGTCCGGCGACCATGAGCTGGTCCACGGTGTTGAAGGACGAGCCCTGGACCTTCTTCTTGTAGGTCGTCCACGGCAGGAACAGGGAGTCGTCCTGGTCCTGGCCGTAGCTGCTGGTGCCCTTGCGTTCGAGGAGCCCCACGATCTTGAAGGGCAGGCCCTTCAGCCGGATGCGCTTGCCGACGGGCGTGTCGCCCGGGAACAGCTGGTCGGCCACGGTCTGGCCGACGAGGCAGACCTGCGCGGCGTTCTTCACGTCCGCGTCCGTGAACGGGTCGCCCTCGACCACGTTCCACTCGCGCACCGTCAGGTAGGCGGGGTTGCAGCCCTGCACGGTGGCGGGCGACCAGTTGAGCTCCTGGTAGACGATCTGGGCCCGCGCCCGCACCACGACGGCGACGGCGGTCGCCGACGGGCACTCGCGCTCGATGGCCTCGGCGTCCTTCGGGGTCAGGGTCTGCACGGAGCCCGCGCCGAAGCTGACCGCCCCCGAGGAGCTCGCCCCGGGGAAGACCATGATCTGCGGCTGGCCCATGCTCGCGAGCTGCTTCTCGACCGACTGCGTCGCGCCCCGGCCGATGGCGACGGTCACGATGACGGCGGCGACGCCGATGATGACCCCGAGCGCGGTCAGCAGCGTGCGCACGCGGTTGCGGGCGAGCGCCCGCAGGGCGATCCGGAGCGACATGAACCTCACGGCGACACGCTCCCCCCCGCCGTCGCGGCGACCGTCCGGTCCACCACCGGCTCGTCCGTCACGAGGAGCCCGTCCTTCATGACGAGCCGGCGCTTGGCGTAGAGCGCCACGTCGGGCTCGTGGGTCACGAAGACGATCGTGATCCCCGCGTCGTTGAGCGCCTGCAGCACCGCCATGATCTCCCGGGTCACCTTCGAGTCGAGGTTGCCCGTCGGCTCGTCCGCGAGGACGATCGACGGCCGGTTGACCAGCGCGCGGGCGATGGCCACGCGCTGCTGCTGGCCGCCGGAGAGCTGGCTCGGGCGGTGGTCGGCACGATCCGAGAGCCCGACCCGGTCGAGGGCCTCGAGCGCGCGGGCGCGGCGCTCGGCGCCGGAGACGCCCTTCGTGTAGAGGAGGGGCAGCTCGACGTTCTCGCGCGCGCTCGTGCGCGGCAGGAGGTTGAA
>CAZJJQ010000408.1:0-4314 GCA_964546345.1 uncultured Planctomycetales bacterium | reverse complement strand
GACGCTGGCTGCCGCGCTGCGCAGCGCGGTCGCGTCGGGGTGCGGCCGGCCCTGAGGAGGTGGGGGGTGGCGGGGGGAGCTCAGCGCGGTGCGACGGGCGGCACGGGTCGCAGCACGATCCTCACGTCCCGCGACGGAGCGGGGACGGGCACCACCTCGCTCTCGGTCCGCGTGCCCGGCACCCCCTCGCCCTTCAGCCGGACCAGGCCCGGTCGCACGGGGCCTGCTGCGAAGTGGCCGGTGGCCGGGTCCACGGGCCAGGTGCCCGCGACGACGGGCCCGGGGAAGAGGTCCTGCGGCAGCTCCGAAGGCGGCTCCGCGTACGCGACGATCCGACCGGCCGCCGGGCGATCCTCCTCGTCGAGGAGGGTCCCCTCGACGAACACGCCGCGCTCGAGTCGCACCACGACGTCGATGGCGCCGGGCTTCGTCACGACCGCGGGATCGGCGAGCCAGGGCCAGTCGAGCCCGCGCCCCTGCGGGGTGGGGAGCCACACGCGGATCTTCGCCGCGTCCGCGGGCAGCTGCTCGAGGCGGAAGCGCCCCTCCGCGTCGGTGGAGGTCCTCCAGCGCGGCGGGTGGCGCTCCTCGGTCTCGCCGGAGACCTCCACGCCCACGAGCGGGCGGCCGCGGTCGTCGAGCACGCGGCCGCTGACGGTCGCCGGCGCGGGGAGCTCGATCGCGACCCGGCTCTCCCCGGCCGCCACCGTCACGTTCGGGACCGCCACGCGGCCGGCCCCGGTCTCGACGGACAGCACGACCGCGCCGTCGGAGAGCCCCTCGAAGACGAAGCGCCCCTCCGCGTCCGTGCGCGTCGTCGGCGTGGAGACCATGAAGGAGCGGGGCTCGGCGCCCGATCCCTGGGAGACCACGCGCACGTCCACCGCCTCCACGCCGCGCCCCGCCGCGTCGAGCACCCGGCCCTCGAGGTGCCTGCCCGCCTCGAGCCGGATCGCGAGCGGAGCGCGCACGTCGAGCCCCTCTCCATGCCACGGTCGCACCGGGAGGCGCCGCCCCGCCTCATCGGCCGCTTCGAACACCTCGACCGTGACCCGGACGTCCGGCGAGGGCACGGGGAGGTCGAAGCGACCGCCGCCCGCCGGATGTGTGTGCCAGGTCAGGCCCTGGCCGTTGGGGAACCCCACGGCGACGACCGCCGCCGGGACGGGGCGGCCCTCGGGATCGACCAGCGTGCCCCGGAGCCGGAACGCGGGCGTGGCCCGCTGCACGAGCCGCACGTCCCGCGCGCCGCTGCGCACGGTCACCGCGTCGGTGCCGCCGTCGAACTGGAGCCGATACGGGCCCGGGGTCATCCCGAGGAACTCGAAGGCTCCGGCCGCGTCGGTGACCGTGGCGTACATGTCGGCGAACGTGCCCGCCTGCATGGCGCTCACGAACGCCTGGGGCACCGGCGTGCCGTCCGCGGTCACGACCACGCCACGCAGACGCGTCGCGTCCGGGACGCGCAGCTCGACCGCCGGGGCGTCGCCCTCGGGGGGGAGGGTGACGGCGATCCGCTCTCCCCGGGGACGGGACTGTCCGTCGAGGAGGTGGACCTCGTGGGGGCCGATGGGCACCTCGGACAGGCGGAACCGTCCCGCCTCGTCGGCGTAGACCCCCGAGCCGCCGTCGAGGCCCACGTGGACCCTGCGGAGACCCTCGCCGCGTTCGTCCACGACGCGACCGTGGATCGAGCCGGTGCGCACCAGCGTGAGCACCAGCTCGTGCGGCCCCGGACCGCCGGGGATCGGCACGTCCGTCCGCGTCCGGGCGCCCGGGAGGAGGGCCCTCAGGCTCGCCCCCGAGCCCGGCGGGAGCGCGTCCAGCGTGAAGCGGCCGTCGGGTCCGGAGGTCGCCGGCCGGGCGCCGCTCCCGGCCTCGGCGCCCGGCGTCGGCGGGAGGACGACCTCGATGCGCGCGCCCTCCACGGGGCGCCCGTCGCCCCAGACGACCGTGCCGGCGACGGCGGCGCCGCGGCGCAACCGCAGCTCGAGCGTCTGCGACTCGCCCTCCGTGCCGAGCCGGAGGCTGCGCCACGGCTGCGACGGGCGCCCGTCCGCGCGCACCGGCACCGCCTCGGCGGCCGGGTCGTCCCACCCGGGCGCGTTCACCTTCCACTCGGCCGTCCCGAGGGCGACCGCCTCGAACGAGAAGCGGCCCTCCGCATCGATCCGGGCCAGGCGCGTGGGGGGCGCCGGCTCGAGGTCCGGATGGCGCAGCGCGACGACCGCGCCTTCGGGGACCGATCCGTCCTCGCCGAGGACGCGCCCCCGAAGCGTCGCGCCCCGGAAGAGCCGCACGTCCCACCGCTCCGTCGTCCCCGCGGCCAGCGGCGTGTTGCGCAGGATCGAGATCGGCGCGAACCCCTCCGCGTCCACGAGCAGCGTCGAGAGGAGGCAGGCGGCGAGCCCCTCCACGCGATAGGTGCCGTCCGCACGGGTGCGGGCGGCGACGTTGCGCCACTCGTTGCGGGTGCCGTCCACCTTCGTGTAGACGAGCACGTCCGCGCCGCGGACCGGCGCGCCCGTCCCGTCCGTGACCGTGCCCTCCACGGCGGCTCCTCCCGCCACGCCCACCCGCACGAGCACCTCCTCGCCCGCGCGGTGCTCGACGAGGTGCCCGTTCACCCCGAGCCGGTCCCCCGCGCGCACGTCCAGCGACAACGTGCCGAGCGGCGCGGCGTCGAGGGTGAACCGCCCGTCGTCGTCGGCGACGGCGGCGCCCGTCCATCGCCACGGCTCCGCCGCGGCCGGCTCGCGGCGCTCGATCGAGACCGTCGCGGCGAGGCCGTGCCCCTCCGCATCGACGATGCGTCCTCGCAGGCGCGCTCCTGCCGCGACGCGGAGCGTGACGGTCTCCTCGCCGGCCTGCGCCCAGGCGTAGAACCGGGTGGAGCCCACGGCGGGCGCCGCCGGCTCCGCCGCCACCTGGAGGTAGCCGGTGGCTTCCGTGTCCTCGACGTCGAGCGAGAACGCCCCGGTCGCGTCGCTCCTGGTGCGGAACCGGGGAGGAGGAGGGGGGCGCGGGGGGCGCAGCGCCTCGAGCCGCTGGGCGCGCAGCGGATGGAGCTCCTGGCCCTCCTCGCGGGTGGAGCGCCACGGGCGCCCGACGACGAGGACGCCGGACGCGGGCGCGCCCGCCTCGTCGAGCACGATCCCCGAGAGGCGAGCGGTCCTCGAGGGAGCGCGCCCGGCGGAGCCGCGATGCGCGTTCCCCCCGGCGGCGAGGCGAGGCGGCGCTTCGCGGTCCAAGGCCGGCGCGGGCGTGTCCGGAGCGTCCGCGGGGGTGGCCGCGGCGGTGGAAGACGCAGCGTCGCCCGCACCCGGGACGTCGCGTTGGGAACGCAGGAGGAGGGTCACGCCCCCCGCCACCACGGTGACGGCCGCGAGCCACGGGACGAGCCGCGACGTGGAGAGGGGCGCGGAGGCCCGCCCCCGGGGCGTGCCCGCCGACGCGTCCGCGCGCGCGTCCGTCGAGGCGTCCGCAGGGGCGGACGCACCCGCGGCGGGTCCCATCAACGCGAGCAGCGCCCGTCGGGTGGCGGCGCGATCTCCACCGTGCGAGGCCTCGAGCCGGCCGCGCAGCCGTCCGAGCGCACGGTGGAGATGGGTGCGCACCGTGTCCACCGGCGTGCCCGTCCGCGCCGCGATGGCCGTCGGCCCGAGATCGTCGAAGTACCGGTGGAGGATCGTCGAGCGATACGGCTCCTCGAGCGCGAGGACTGCCTCCACCACGCGGCGGTGCTCCTCGGCGCGTGCGACGACGTCGTCCACGGGGCCCTCCCCTTCCGGCCGGGCCACGGCCAGCTCCCGCCCCGCGCGACGCCGATCGGCCCGGAAGCGGGACCGCACCACGTTGCGCGCCACGGTCGCGAGCCAGCCGCGGAGCCCCGCCCTCGACGTGGGAGGGTGCTCGAGGCCCCGGCGGAGCGTCTCCTGCGCGACGTCGTCGGCGAACGAGGGATCCGCGACGAGGGCGCCCGCCAGCCGTCGGACCCAGGGGGCCTCGGCGAGGAGGAGCTCCGCGGTGACGGTGTCGGGGGCGCGATCCATGGTCCCCATGCAACGCCACGGACGCCGGGAACGCGTCACGGAGCGGCCCTCGCGGGGAGGGTGGGGGCGTCGGGGGCGGGGTTCCCTCCCCCCGTCGCCCCTGCAACGAAACGGCGCGCGTCGGGGGTGCCGACGCGCGCCATCCAGCCCGAGCGGAGGACCGCTGGGGCAGGAGCCCGACTACCAGCCGCCGCCGCCGCCGCCGGAGCCACCGCCGCCACCGCCACGGCCGCCGCCGCCGCCGCCGTAGCCACCACCACCG
>CAZJJQ010000407.1:0-4319 GCA_964546345.1 uncultured Planctomycetales bacterium | reverse complement strand
CGATGGGTCGGGGACGCATCCGCCTTGCGTCGGGCTCACGTGCCGCGCGTTCGGCGACTTCTTCGCAAGCGCTGACGGCCGCGCCCCCGGCTCCCGCGCGCGAGCGCGCGCGAGGGCCGGGGGCCGGGGCGCCCGCGCCGGGAGCTCCCCACCGGGAGCACGCGCCGCGAGCACGCGGCGCGGGGGTCGCGGGAGCGCAGCCGCGGCGCTACCGCACGCCCGAGCTTTCGCTCCCCGGGCAGCGGCGCCACGTGTGCAGGAAGCGGGCGGGGCCGATCGGGAGCAGCGAGCCGAGCGGCACGGACGTGGCCGTCGAGACGTCGGACGGCAGGACGTAGAGGCCCGGCTCGGTGAGGAGCGGGTCCTGGAGCTGTCCCTGGATCCAGACGAGCACCCGGCCGTCCACGCGGTCCACGTCGAAGTCGGCCAGGGAGGAAACGACCGTGCGCAGGAGCGCCGCCGTCGTGCCGTGGAACATCTGCACGGTCTCGCCGAAGCCCGGGATCACCGCCTGGGCGTCGAGGCCCACGTCCTGCAGGCTCGGGCTGAAGTCGCCGAACACGACCGCCCCGTTCGGGTGGTAGACGAGCTCGTTGACCACGACGGTCCCCCCGAGATCGGTCTCGACGAGGCCCGTGCCGTCGAGGCTCGAGATCGTGAGGAGGTCGTGGGGCCCCACCTGCAGCCCGGCCCCCACCACGACCTCGCCGAAGCTGCGCCGCACGTACGCGCACTTCGCGGTGGAGGGCGTGCCGCCCGTCCACGTGGTGGGCGACAGCACGAAGTCGATGATCGTGTCGAACTGCACGACCATGGGGAGCTCGAACAGCGTGAGCGGGTTCATGCCGTCCGCGTCCACGCAGTCCACCTCGTTGAGCTCGGGGTCCACCCAGTAGAGGCCCGACGAGTCGGGGAGCCACCGGGGCATGGGCGAGGAGAACGTGAAGGGCAGGCCCGGGAGGTCGGTCCCCACGAGCTCGCCCGTCACGGCGTCGTACGTCTGCAGCAGTTCGAAGCTCCCCTTGGAGAACGTGTCCGTCAGCCGGACCAGGATCAGGCTGCCGTCCGGCGAGATGCGCAGGTCGGTGAGGAAGAAGCCCGGGGGGAGGACCACCAGGTCGGCCGGCGCCGGGGCCCCGCCGCCCCCCACGATCCTCAACACGTCCGAGAACTGCTCGCCGTCGAAACGCGACGTCTCGACGAAGAGCGCCGTGTCGTCCTCGAGCCAGCCGATGAAGCGGTCGCCCCAGAGGAACTGGTCATTCGGACCGAGGAGCGAGCGCTGCCCTCCACCGGACACGTCCGCCGACGCGAGGAAGGTGGATTCGGTCGGGCTGTCGAAGAGCGTGTACATCACGCGGTCGCCGGCGCGCGACGGGATCGGGAGCTCGGCGTTCACCGAGCTCGGCAGGGCCTGAGGGACGACCGCCCCAGCGGTGTCGGCCAGGTGGAGCTGGGGGGGCTGGAAGCCGCCCTGGCCCGTCACCGGCGCGAGGATGGGCGGGGCGGGCGGGCCGCCCGGGAAGACGAACGCGAACGGAGGCCCCGTGCGGACCCCGACGCCGATGTGGCCCAGCGTGAAGTAGACGTTGTCGGTGAAGCAGTGGGTCAGGAAGTCCTGGATCGCGGTCTGCGAGACGCGCATCAGCCCGGCGAAGTCGTCCCACTCGAGGAGGACGAGATCGTTCTCGGTGGAGCCCGCGGGGATGGCGAGCGGGTCGTAGCAGACGCGGACGCGGGCCTGGACGGCGAGGCCCTGGCCGATGGGGCCGATGCACATGAGCCCCGGCATGTAGGCGATGGGCCCGGCGAGCGGGTCGATCGGGAGGGGCGTGGGCTGGGGCAGGATCCGGACGACCGTGTCCTGAAGGAGCGCACCGGGGGGCAGCTCGAGCCGGACCGTCTGCGTCTGGACGGTGCCGCCGCCCGTGCCGATGACCCCCTCCACGAAGGGCGGGATCACCTGGCTGCTCACGCCGCACGCCGTGAGGACGAGCATCGCCAGCCAGCCGAACCGCCGGGCCGTGCGCCGGCCGCTACCCGTACCCATGCAGGACCTCCCGGGCCGGTGGACGGCCCCTCGAGCGCCCCATCCTACGCGGGCGTCGCGGGCGCGCCACGGCCCCCTTGGCTGGGGGACAGGGGGAGGAGGGAGGGGGCGCCGGGGGACGGGCTCACCCCCCGCCGGGGGCGTGGCTCATGTCGTCCACGGGGCCCGCGAGGAGGGCGAGGAGGTGCGGGAGGACCGGGGCCACGAACTCGAACGCCTCGACGGCCCCGGCGGGACGGCCGGGGAGGTTGAGGAGGAGGGCGCGCCCCGCGGTGCCCGCGACCGCGCGGCTCCCGAGGGCCTTGAGGTTCGTCACGGCGCTGCGACGACGGATCTCCTCGACGAGACCCGGGACCTCCTTCTCGATCACCCGGCGGGTGGCCTCGGGCGTCACGTCCCGGGGCGCGACCCCCGTCCCGCCGGTGGTGAGCAGCAGCCGGGCGGTCCCGAGGCGGGCACGGAGCGCCGCCTCGATGGCGGGGATCTCGTCGGGCACCACGACGACGTCGCCGAGGTGGAAGCCGGCGGCGGCGAGGACGGGGGCCAGGAGCGCGGCCGTCGCGTCGGGCCGCGTGCCGGCCGCGGCGCGGTCCGAGACGACCAGCAGCGCCGCCGGGAGGGGACGGGTCGGAGCGCCGCTCACCGGTCCCCCTCCTCGGCGGGGACGTCCTCTTCCGGCGCGGGGACGGTGCCCTCGCGGGCGAGGACCGAGAGCACCCACTCGTACTCGCGCGCCAGCGACTCGACGAGGTCGCCCGGGCGCTCCTCGGGCGGGAGCGCGTCCCAGGAGTACGTCTCGATCTCGAGGTGCGACGTGAGGCCGCCCTGGGCCACCTTGACGAGCGCGGCCTCGAGGGCAGGTCGCGTGGTCCGCAGCGGGGGGAGCAACGTCTCGCGATGGACCGGCACGTGGAAGTGCACGCGCCACGGGGAGCCGACGGCGGCCCACGACGCGGCGTCGGGCCCGGCCAGCACCTCGGGGAGGTCGGCGGCGCGGCGCAGGCCGCCGTCCTGCCGGCGGGCGATGGTCTGGTGGAGCCAGCGGGGCTCGTCGAACCGGGCGAGGGCCGCGCGGGCCGCGGGGTCGGCCGGATCGGGGACCTCGAGCGCGCACGAGGCCTGCAGCTTCACGACCGGGATGCGCGCCACGGCGAGCGCCTCGAGCGCGGCGGCGGGGTCCTCGCCTTCGACCGCCTGATGGCAGACGTCCCAGCAGACGCCGAGGTGGTCGCTCGCGCGCACGTCGCGCCCCAGGGCCTTGCGCAGCGGTCCCAGGAAGAACGCGATGGCCTCCTCCGTGGTCTCGAGGGTGCAGAGGGGCTCCGGCTCGATCCCCAGGAGGACCCGGGTGCCCGTGGCCTCCTCGATCCCGACGAGACGGCGGGCCGCGTCGGCGAGCATCCGCGCGGCCGTGTCCTCGAACCCCTCCTCCTCCTCGAAGCGCCGGAAGGAGAGCGGGGAGGTGGAGAGCGAGACGAGGCGCCCCGGGCCGACGAGGGAGCTCATCAGCTCGGCGAATGCGATCGTGTACTCGTAGCGGGCCGACTCGCGCCAGGTGGGGCGGTAGACCTCCGCCTTCGTGCCGCGTCCGTGGAAGGCGCCCGCGACGAAGGCGTTGCCCGTGAACGGGACGAAGTCGCCCGCCGCGAGCAGGTCGCGGAGGAGCACGCGACGCTCGTCGTCGTCGAGCAGCTCGCGGACGCCGTCGGCGTCGAAGCGCAGCGCGAGGCCGAAGGGGCCGTCGGCGCCGAGGCGCTCCCGCAGGGGCCACACCGTCTGCGCGAGGGCCGTCTCGAGGGTCTCCACGTCGCCGCCGGGATGCACGTTCATCCCGTAGGCGAGCCAGAGGTCCTCTCCCGAGGCGGTACGCAGGCGCATGGGCGGAAGGGTACCCGGGGACTCCCCGGCGAGGAACGGACCGCTCTCCGGGCTAGACTCCTGGGCATGGAGCCTGCGCGTCCCCGCGCCGAGGAAGCCGGCGCGTTCCGGAGGCGGCGGTCCGCGATCGGCTTCGGGATCGCGGCCGTGGCGTCGTTCCTCGCGGCGTGCGGCGGCGAGGCGCCCGCGCCCCCGAGCCCCCCCCCGATCCCGAAGGCGTCCGGCGTCGCGGGCCCGCCTCCCGCGCCGCCGATCCCCGAGGCCGCCACCGCGGCGCAGGTGTCCGATCTCGTGCGCGACGCCCTCGACGACGAGGGGGACCTGCGGGCGGCGGTGCCCGCCCTGCGGCGGATCGTCTCTGCGCACGACGGGTGGGCGACCGACGCACGCG
>CAZJJQ010000406.1:0-4319 GCA_964546345.1 uncultured Planctomycetales bacterium | reverse complement strand
AAGAAGCGCAGGAGCACCGCCGTGCGGTAGAGCGCGGCGAGCGCGAGCACGGCCTCGACGACGCGCCGGAGCAGCTCGGCCTGCGCGACGACGTCGAGCGTGGACGCCGTCGCCTCCGGCCGCGCGACCACGCGTTCGCGGGCCTCCCGGCGCCGCGCGGTGCGGCGCCCCTTCGACGCGGCGCGCCGCAGGACGGTGGCAAGCCACCCGCGAGGCGCGCGCGGCGCCCCCCCGTCGTGCACGAGCGCGGCAACCCAGGCGTCCTGGGCGAGGTCGTCGGCGGCGGCCTCGTCGCGCACGAGCGCGCGTGCGACCCCCCGGACCCAGGGGCGCTCGGCGAGGAGCGTGGCGACGGGGAAGGGAAGGGCGGCGTCGGTCATGGGCTCACCCTACGAGTGCCCGCGACCGGAGGAAACGACGCAGGATTCCGACCGAGGGCCCCCGGTCAGTCGGTCTTGACGCCCTTGAACACGAAGTTCCACGCGCTCATGGGCTCGGCCTCGGCCGTGAGGCCCAGCTTCGCGAGGACGGGCACGAGCTTGCGCGCGTCGTCCCAGGGCAGCTTGTCGATGGCGACGAACGCACGGGCCTTGGCGATCCGTTCCCGGACCTCCTTGGCCTCGGAGCCCGTGCCCTTGAGCTTGGGGTTGATCTCTCCGAGCGACTTCATCACCTCGTCGATCTTGGCTTCATCCACCCGCACCCGCTTCACCGTGACCTGCCACCAGGCCTTCTTCTTCGCGAGCCCGAGGAGGGAGTCCCGGAGCTCGACGTCGGCCTCGCCCGTGGAGGGCTTGAACACCCGCCACGAGCCGCGCTCCTTGCTGTTGAGCACGTGATCGTAGACCCAGGCCCCGCCTCCGCCCCGGGCGTAGCCCTTGCAGACCGCGCAGAGATGGATCACCGGGATCGTGCGCCCCCCCGACCGGAGCACCCACAGCACGCCATCCGGCGCCTTGACGGGAACGCCCAGCTGATTGGCCAGCCCCTGCGCGATGCCCGTCGGTGAGTACCCCACGGAGCAGCTGACGAGCCTGAAGCCCGTGTCGGTGTCGTCGTTGAGGCTCTGCCAGTGAGCCAGGTCCTCGGCCTTGAGCGACTTCTTGATCACCTGGAACACCGTCTTCGCGTCGGCCGCGAACTTCGAGCCGTCCTCCAGGCGGAGGGTCATGGAGCCCGGCGTGCCGTGGGCCACGACGTCGATCCACCCGCTCTCGCGGGGGAGCCCATCGAGCGCATCGGTCACGTCCTCGACGGCGACGAGGCGGGGCGGCGACCAGGTCTTGAGCATGGTGCGCGCCTCCTCGAGACGGCCGCGGAGGCAGAGGTCGCAGAGGACGCCCTTGTCTCCCTCCAGCGCCGCGACGACCGACTTCTCGCTGCCGAAGGTACGTTCCCATGCGTCTCCGAGCCCGGACGCGAGCTGCTTCGCGCGCTCGTCCAGCGCAAGGTGCAGGGGTGCGAACAGGGGAAGTCGCGGCCGCCACCAGGAGAAGCCGCCGCGCAGCTTCCCTCCGACGGCATCGACGGCGCGCTGCTGTCGGGACCTCAGCTCCTCGACCTTCCCCTGCAGCGCGCGAAAGCCTCCTCGCACCGTAGACTCCGGCTTGCCCGCGACGTCCTCGACCAGGCCCTCCAGCTCGCGGGCCACCACGGCGACGGCGCTGAAGAGGTCGGTGGCGAGCGAAGAGCCGTCCACGTAGACGGCGGCGAACTCGGCGAGACCCTCGCCCAGCGCACCCAGCTCGAGGTCGCATGCCTCCAGGAAGGCGACGTCCTCGCCCCGAAGGCCGTCTCGGTTCGCCTCTCGACGTCTCTCCTGGGTCGCGGAGCGGGCGTTCTCGACCAGGGGACGGATGCCGAGGATGTTGTCCCCGACGGCCATCGGCGGCCACCGCTTCGTCGCCGCCGCGGTGATGCTCTCCTTCCAGTCCTCGTACTTCTCCCCCGCCCGGGCCGTCGCGGCCCCCACGACGAGCGCCACCAGCAGGACGAGCATGGACGGGACGCGGAGGCGCGAAGCGGCCATCGGGAGGCTCCAGGGGGCGCGGCCCCCACGCGGACCGCGAGGCACCGATGCTACGTCGCGGCGCGCGGTCGGTCCACGCCCCCGGGTCGGCGAGCGGCCGGCCTCATCCGTTCAGGCGCCAGATCGCGAAGTTCAGGCACGAGGCGAAGCTCACCCACGCGAGGTAGGGCAGCAGGAGGAGGGCGGCCGCCCGGTCGTGACGCCGGAACGCGACGATCGTCGCGACGATGAGCAGCCACAGGACGCCGATGACGATCACCGCGAGCCCGATCCGGTGCCACGCGAAGAACACGGGCGACCAGAGGCCGTTGACGGCCAGCTGCGCGAGAAAGAGGCCGAGCGCCGCGCGCGCCGACCGGAACCCGCCGATCCGCCAGACGCGCCAGGCCGCGACGCCCATGGCGAGGTAGAGCGCGGTCCAGACGGGGCCGAACAGCCACGACGGCGGCGTCCACGACGGCTTCGCGATCGTCGGGTACCACGTGCGGGTGCCCTCGACGGTGGCCAGGCCGGAGGCCGCCGCGACCCCGAGGCAGAGGGCAACCCAGCCGGCGAGGCCGAGGAGGAGACGGGACCTGGCCATGGGAAGGGCTCGCGGAGGAGGGGGGCGCGGGGGGAGGGGCGCTGCGATCCGGAGGGCGCCGAGGCCCCGGGCAGGCAGGATCGCACCCGGCGGGGCCCCTGCCCTTCGCGAGCCGTCGCCGAACCGACCGGAGCGGGCGCCCCGCCTTGACCGGGGCGGCGCCGCTCGCAGACTGCCGGGCACGTCGGGGTCGCGCGCCCGCACCGAGGGGTGCCGCGCTTCCCCTGGAGGCACGCGCGATGGCCACGACGGCGAAGACCGGATCCCCCCACCGCTGGCGCTTCTACGTCGCGGGCGGCGTCAACCAGGTCCGGATCGACACCGGCGCGGACGTCGTCCATCTCGGCGAGCTCGACCAGAAGCTGTGGGTCGCCCTCTCCTGCCCCGTGCGCGGGCTCGAGTTCGACGAGCGGACGCTCGCGCTGCTCGACACGGACAAGGACGGTCGCGTGCGCGCGCCGGAGATCGTCGCGGCCGCGACCTGGCTCGGCCGGATCCTCAAGGACCCCGACACCCTCGTGGGCGGCAAGGACGGCCTCGACCTCGGCAACATCGACGCGAGCACGCCCGAGGGCAAGCAGCTGCTCGGCTCGGCGAAGCACATCCTCGCGGGCCTCGGGAAGGCCGCGGCCACGACGGTGACCGTGGACGACACGATGAAGACGGCCATGGTCTTCGCGCAGTCGAGGCTCAACGGCGACGGCGTGGTGCCCCCCGACACGATCGAGGACGCCGCCGCCGCCAAGGTGGCCTCGGAGCTCCTGGACTGCATCGGCGGCACCATGGACCGCAGCGGGAAGCAGGGCGTCGATGCCGCC
The DNA here is from genome assembly GCA_964546345.1 of uncultured Planctomycetales bacterium. Lineage (GTDB taxonomy): Bacteria > Planctomycetota > PLA2 > PLA2 > JAEUHO01 > JAYTCP01. The sequence continues at coordinate 889 of CAZJJQ010000406.1, read as the reverse complement.
CGCGTCGAGACGTTCTTCACGGAGTGCGCGGCCTACGCCGACTGGGCCGGCAAGGCGACCGCCGACGCGAAGACGATCCTCCCCTTCGGCGAGGGCACGGCGGCGGCGGCCGCCGCGTACGAGGCCGTCGCCGGGAAGATCGAGGACTTCTTCCTCCGCGGCCGCCTCGCCGCGTTCGACCCCCGCGCCCAGGCCGCGGTGAACCGCAACGAGGAGGCCTACCTCGAGGCCGCCGCGAAGGACCTCTCGATCTCGGCCCTCGAGGTCGTGTCCCTGCCCATCGCGCTCTCCGAGCCGGGCAAGGCGATGCCGCTCGGCGTCGGCGTGAACCCCGCGTGGGAGGCGAAGGTCGAGGCGTTCCGCGCCGCGGCCGTCGTCCCGGCGCACGGCAAGGACAAGAAGACGCTCACCCTGGCCGAGTGGGACGCGCTCGGCGCGAAGCTCGCGCCGTTCCGCGCCTGGGCGGCGGCGAAGACGGGCGCCCGCGTCGAGAAGCTCGGGATCGCCCGGGTGAAGGAGATCCTCGCGGGCGGGAGCAGGGCCGCCATCGGCAAGGCGATCGCCGACGACCTGTCCGTGGCCCCCGAGATCGACGCGCACACCCAGGTCGAGCGCCTCGCCCGCTACCACCGCGACTTCCACCGGCTGCTGCTCAACTTCGTCTCGTTCTCCGACTTCTACGCGCGCAAGAAGGCCATCTTCCAGGTGGGCACCCTCTACCTCGACGGTCGCGCCACCGACCTGTGCGTGCTCGTCAACGACGCGGGCAAGCACGGCATCCTCGCGGGCATGTCGAAGACGTACCTGGCCTACGTGGACTGCACGCGCCCCTCCGGCGAGAAGATGACGATCGCCGCCGGCCTGACGGCGGGCGACTCGGACAACCTCT
>CAZJJQ010000405.1:0-4327 GCA_964546345.1 uncultured Planctomycetales bacterium | reverse complement strand
CGCACCGAAGCGGGCGGCCCCCCGGAAGCGCCCGGACTGACGACGCTCCAACCCCGTCCGGGGTCCGGGCCCTCCCCCCGCCGCCCCCCTCCTCCTCCGCGTCGCCGCCCCCGTGGATCAGGCGCCGTGGCACTTCTTGTACTTCTTGCCGCTCCCACAGCTGCAGGGGTCGTTGCGCCCCGGAACGGCCTCGCGCTTGAACGGCTGGAGCTTCACGGGCTGGCCGTCCACGAACTGCCAGCGCCGGTCGGCGCCGCCGCGCGCGAACGTGGCCCGCTCGTGGTGGAGCAGCTCCTTGCCGCCCTTCGTCGCGCTATGACGCGCGATGAACTCCACCGTGCCCTCGTCGTCGGCGAGGCCGCCCTTCTCGGTGGCGACGATGGTCAGGCCGAGCCAGGTGGTCTCTCTGGACCACTTCTCGGTCGCGTCGCGATCCACGTCGGCGGCGGCCGAGGGCGCGTACGTCGCGAGGATGTAGTCGATCTCGCCGCGCACGTAGGCCGTGTAGCGCGAGCGCATCAGGGCTTCGGCCGTCGGCGCGGCCGCGCCCGCGATGAGGGGGCCGCAGCAGGCCTCGTACGTCTTCTCGGAGCCGCAGGGACAGTGCTTGCTCGTGGGCGTCGTCATGCGGAGAGGCTACCCCACGGGGCGCCCGTGGGCGAAGGCCGGGAGCGGGCGTCCCTCACGTCCCCGCGGGCCAGCCGTCATGGCGCGGCGTCAGCCCTGCTTCCCGAGCAGCCTCTCCACGCGCGCTTCGTCGAGCGGCTCGTAGCGCTGGGTCGAGGCGTCGTAGTCGAGCACCTCGGCCCGCGCGATGTCGAACCACCACGCGTGGAGCCGCAGGCCTCCGGACGCCTCCGCCTGGCGCACCGCCGGATAGGAGCGCAGGTGCTCGAGCTGGAGGCGGACGTTGCGCTGCGAGAGGTGGTCCTGCCGGGAGAGCTCCGCGGGCGGGGGACCGAGGCCCTCGAGCGCGGGCTGGCCGTGCCGGAGCCACGCGGCGAGGTGGGGCATGCCCCCGAGGGAGGCCTCGCCGCAGATCGCCCGCATCGCGGCGCAGCCCGAGTGGCCGCAGACGATGACGTCGCGGACGTGCAGCGCGTGCACGGCGAGCTCGATCGCCGCCGGGACGGAGGCGCCGATCCGGTCCGACTCCATCTCCTCGGCGTATCGCGGCACGAGATTGCCGACGTTGCGCACCACGAGGAGGTCGCCGGGCTCCACCGACGCGAAGACGTTGGGCGCCACGCGGCTGTCCGCGCAGCAGATCAGCAGGGCGTCGGGCGACTGGGTGGACGCGAGGCGCGCGAACGCCTCGACGTACTCCCGGGTGCGCCGGCGACGGAAGTCGGAGATGCCTCGGAGGAGCTTCTTCACGGGGCGCAGGCTCGCAGCGCGGGCCGCCGCGTCCAGCCCCGCGACCACCGATGCGCGTCGGGGCTCCGACCGCCGATCAGCCGAGGAGGCTCAGGATCCTCACGATGTCGGTGGTGGCGCCGTATGCGCCGCTTCCCTTCGCCTCCGCGTGGCGGGCGGACTTGCCGGCGCGCGGCGGCTGCACCGGGGTGAGCCGGGAGAACTCGCCGGCGTCGAGGTAGACCCCCGTGCAGGTCGCGCACACATCGACCTCCACGCGACCCATGCGCGCGAGCCCGAGCGCCGTCCCACACCGCGGGCACCCGCGCGACGACGGGCCCGTCGCTTCGGGCTTCGGCAAGGGCTTCCTGATCGACCTCCCGAGCTCCTCCGCGTCGAACCAGAGCCCTCGGCAGGCGGGGCACCGGTCGATCTCGACGCCCTTCGACCGCTCGACCAGCATGTGCGCCTTGCAGCCGGGACACGGCACCTGGCTCGTCATCGTTCGCTCCTGGGGCAGGCATCGCCCGCGGCGCACGCCCGGCGACGAGCATATCAGGCGCGCCCACGCGCCGGGCCGCGGCCAACCGTCCTCCCGAGCGGAGTGGCTGGGGCGGCGGGGGCCGTACGAGCTCGCCGGGGCCGCCCTTGCCTCGACGGTGGCGCCATCCCGTGGGGGCGCGTAGGCTGCCCGCCCCGTCCCCGCCGACCCCGAGAACGACGATGCGCCGCCGGATCGCGCTCGCCACGTGTGCCGAGTACCCCCGGCTCTGCGACGACGACCGAGCGCTCCTGCCGGCGCTCACGGGCGTCGGGCTCGCGGCGGAGATCCGGGACTGGCGTGGGACGGAGGACTGGGGGGCATTCGACGCGGTCCTCCTGCGGTCCACGTGGGACTACTTCGAGCGCCCCGCGGAGTTCCTCGCGTGGCTCGCCTCCCTCGAGCGCGCGGGCGTGCGATGCTTCAACGAGCCGGCGCTCGTCCGGTGGAACGCGGACAAGCGCTACCTGCGCGACCTCGCGGCGAAGGGGGTCGCGACGGTCGAGACGCTCTGGTTCGAGCCGGGGCCCGGCGTCACGGCCGCCTCCGTCGCCGCCCGGGTCGCCGCGCAGGGCTGGGACGACGTCGTGGTCAAGCCTGCCGTGTCGGCGGGGGCCTGGCGCACCCATCGCCTGCGTCGCGCGGACCTCCCGGGCGCCGGCGCGATCCTCGACGAGGTCCTCGCCGCGGGCGCGCTGCTCGTGCAGCCCTTCCTGCCCGAGGTGGTGGTGGACGGCGAGCACTCGCTCCTGTTCTTCGACGGGGAGTTCAGCCACGCCGCGCTCAAACGTGCGAAGGCGGGCGACTACCGCGTCCAGTGGACGCACGGCGGCACCCAGGTCGCGGAGGCCGTCTCGGCCGACCTGGTGCGCCAGGCCCGCGCCGTGCTCGACGCCGCCCCCTCCCCCGGGCTGTACGCCCGCGTGGACGGCATCGTGCGTGACGGGCGCTTCATCCTCATGGAGCTCGAGCAGATCGAGCCGTATCTCTTCTTCGGCCAGGCGCCCGACGCCTGCGGCCGTCTCGCGAGGGCCCTGCGCGCGCGGCTCTGAGCCCGAGGGTCTCCGCGCGGGCCGACGTCCGACGAGGGCGCGAGACCGGGAACGGGGGCGCCCACGCATTCAGGGATTCTGGGGGGCGCGGGGGCGCACCGCACGGCGATCGGAATCCCCGTATCCGGGGGCCCCGCCTGCAGCCTCTGCTCGGGCGGTGGGGCCACCTCCTCGGAATCCACTCCCATGAATCTCCTCGGTCTGCGCAACGCATTCGTTGCATCCCTCCTCCGCGCGAGCCTCGTGATCCCCTTGGCGCTCACCGCCTGCGGAGGCGGCGGCGAGGGTGAGGACGGCGACGACTTCGACGGTGGAGGCACCGGCGGGCTCCCCGCGACCGCCAGCGTCTCCCGCGGCGCCCTGGTCTACGACGAGTGGTGGACGATGGCGGGCACCTCCGCCCCCTCGACGACCCATCCGGCGTACCCGATGGCCGGCACCCAGACCGGCGCCGCCACCTGGAGCTGCGTCGAGTGCCACGGCTGGGACTACAAGGGTGCTGCGGGGGCGTACGCCAGCGGCTCTCACCACTCGGGCGTCGCCGGGGTGCTGCCGGCGGCGGGGAACGCGCCCCTGGCCCTCTTCACGTCGATCCAGGGCGTCGGCACGGCCCACGACTTCAGCTCCTACCTCGCCACCCCGGACATCTGGGACCTCGTGGCGTTCGTGAAGAGCGGCGCACTCGACACGAGCGCGTGGATCCAGCCGGCCACGGGGGTCGCGCTCGGCGACTCCGCCGGCGGAGCGTCGCTCTACACCGCACACTGCGCCTCGTGCCACGGGGCCAACGGCGCCGGGCTCGATCTCGGGGGCGGGCAGGGGGTCGGCGAACGCGCGGATGCCGACCCGTGGCAGGTCTTCCACCATGTGCGCTGGGGCATCCCGGGCACCTCGATGCCGAGCATGGAGCAGGTGGGCCTGCCCCTCGCGCAACAGGCCGCGATCCTCGCGTACGCCCAGACCCTCTCGGGCACCGTGACGCCTCCTCCGCCCCCGCCCCCGCCGCCCCCCGCCGGGCTCTCCTACGCCACCGACATCAAGCCGATCTGGGCGGCGCGGAACTGCACCGGGTGCCACGGCTCCTCGGGTGGACTGACGCTCTCCGGCACCACGGCCGCCTCGTACGCGGCGATCATGAACGGCCGCGTGAGCACGGCATCCCCGTCCACGAGCAAGATCCTCACCAAGCCCGCCACGATCGGGGTGGGTCACGGGGGTGGGAAGATCTTCGCCAGCACCTCGGACGCCGACTACCAGAAGATCCTCACGTGGATCACCGAGGGGGCGAAGAACAACTGATCCACCCTTCGCGCGCCTCGCGCTCGTCGCCCGTGCCGGGAGCCTCGGCTCCCGGCCGGGTAGCCCGCCTCCGCTCAGG
>CAZJJQ010000404.1:0-4335 GCA_964546345.1 uncultured Planctomycetales bacterium | reverse complement strand
GCCTCCTCGACGACATGCGCCGCCTCCAGGACGTCGAGAAGCAGCAGGCCCAGTTCGTCGTGGCCCAGAAGCTCGCCGCCGGGCGGGCGCTGATCGGCCGGGGCGAGTACGTCGAGGCCGAGCGCATCCTCAACGAGGCGCTGCTGCTCGACCCCGCCAACGCCGAGGTGAATGCCGAGCTCGCGAAGGTGCGCATGGCGCTCGGACGTCGTGACGCCTCCACCGGCGGCGCCCTCGACGACCTGCGCCAGAAGCAGCAGGTGCGCATCGACGAGCAGCGGACGACCGCCGAGAAGTACCACTCGCTCGGCAAGATGGCGATCGCGAAGCAGGACTGGGACCAGGCGATCGAGCAGTTCGAGAACGCCCTGTTCATCATCAACAGCAGCCCGTACCCGATCGACTGGCGGAACCTGAAGCAGGACGCCGAGAACGGGCTCGCGGACGCGAAGCGCGGCCGCGACGTCGCCGCCAAGACCGCCCGCCGTGCCGGCATCGAGCGCTCGCTGGGCGATCTCGCCGAGCAGGAGGAGCAGAACCTGCTCGAGGAGCAGCGCCGGCTCGAGGGCCTGATGGGCCTCGCCGTCGAGGCGTTCTCGCGCGACGAGTACGACGCCGCCGAGGACTACGCGGCGCGCGTCCTCGAGGCGCAGCCGGACAACAAGAAGGCCCGGGAGCTGATCGACGCCTCCCAGGCGGCCCGCCACGAGAAGGTCTCCGCCGACCAGACGAAGAAGGACCAGCTCGCCATGAAGGAGTGGTGGCTGGGGATGAAGGAGACCCGGAACCTCGAGCACAAGATCCTGCGTTGGCCCAGCCAGTCCTTCTGGGACAAGATCACGCGCGCCCGCGCCAGCCGCACGTCGGCCTTCGGCGGCGAGCGCTCGCGTCCCGAGGAGGCCGCGCTGGCCGCGAAGCTCAAGACGAGCCTCGTCAACCTCGCGGTCGAGGGCCGTCCGTTCAAGGAGGTCCTCCAGACCCTCCAGATCCAGACGGGCGTCAACCTCCTCCTGGACGCGCGCATCGCGGTCGAGGTGGGCGACACGAACGTCCCGCCGATCACGGTCGAGCAGGTGAGCCTCGAGCAGGCGCTCAACATGCTCAAGGACACGGTCGCCGACGTGCTCTGGACCATCCAGGGCAACATCGTCGTCTTCACCAAGAAGGAGTTCGTCAAGCGCAACCTGGTGATGCAGGCTCACACGGTGGCCGACCTCACCGCCGGCCTGACGGAGTTCCGTCCGCCCAAGATCGACCTGGTGCCCGCCGACCAGGTCAACGACGAGGAGAACCCCCTCTTCGGCGGCGAGGGCGAGGAGACGGTGAAGCCCTACGGCTCGATCACCGACCTCATCGACCTCATCAAGGCCGCGGTCGGCCCGGCCGGCACGTGGGAGGTCGAGGGCGCCGCGATCAACGAGCAGGGCACCGGGACCATCGTCGTGAAGCACACGGCGGAGATCCAGGCCCAGGTCGAGAAGTTCCTCAACGACCTGCGCGCGTTCGCGGGCATCGTCGTGACGGTCGAGACCCGCTTCCTCGAGGTCTCGGACAACTTCCTGCGCGACGTCGGCGTGGACTTCCGCGGCCTGGGCGGCTCGTCCGGCCCCGGCAACCCGATCGTGAACCTCGACGACGTGACGAACGGCCTCGAGGACAAGGCGTCCGCCGGTCGTGACAACGGCGGCCCGGGCCTCTCGGCCCCGGCGCTCAACCCGTCCGCCGGCGCGTACTTCAACGACGGCCAGGACGGCGACTTCCGCGGCCGCACGGAGAACATCTTCGAGCGTCCCCTCGGACGCGTGCTGTCGAGCCTCGGTGGCGCCACCATGACGCTCACCTACCTCGACGACTCGGCGCTCTCGGCGCTGGTCACGGCGGTGGAGAAGACCCAGTCGGGCCGGACGCTGACGTCCCCCACGATCACGGTCTACAACACCCAGCGCGCGAACCTCACGGTCGTCAACCAGCTGTCCTACATCCAGGACTTCGACGTGGAGGTCGCCCAGACGTCCTTCATCGCCGACCCGATCATCGGGATCATCCAGGACGGCTTGACCCTCGACGTGCGTCCCACGGTCAGCAACGACCGGAAGTACATCACGCTCGAGCTCCAGCCGACCGTGGCGAAGCTCGTCGAGCCCATCGTCACGTTCTCGACGACGCTCGGCTCCTCGTTCACGCCCGTCATCATCCAGCTCCCCGAGCTCCGGATGCAGCGCGCGCGCACGACCGTCCGCATCCCGGACGGCGGGAGCATCATCATCGGCGGCCTGAAGAACATCAGCACCGTCGATCGTCAGAGCGAGACGCCGTTCCTCGCGAAGATCCCCCTCCTGTCGTTCCTCTTCAGCCGCAAGGGCCGGAGCGACGAGCAGAGCAACCTGATGATCATCGTCAAGGCGAGGATCACGGACCTGCAGGAGGAAGAGGCGAATCTGCGCGGTAGGTAAGCCGTCACCACGTTTCAACGTGCGGAAGCCCCGGCGTCCCTAGGACGCCGGGGCTTCCTTTTGCCCGCGCAGATGTTCATCTCTTGCGCGGCTTGTCCCGCGGGCGCTGGAAGGGCGTGGTGAGCGGGGGAAGGCACTGCGCCGGCGTACGGGTCCTCCAGGGCGGCGCGTCCCGGGCGCCCGCGGCGCCGCGCCGGACGGCCTCTCCGCCTACGTGCGCAGTAGGTGAGCGGCAGACGCGATTCGATGGTCGAAGGCCCCGGCGTCCTCAGGACGCCGGGGCCTTCTGTTGCCCGCGCAGATGTTCATCTCTTGCGCGGCTTGTCCCGCGGGCGCTGGGAGGGCGCGGAGAGCGGGGGAAGGCGCTGCGCCGGCGCGCGCGTCCTCCAGGGCGGCGCGTCCCGGGCGCCCGCGGCGCCGCGCCGGAAGCCGCTGCAGACGGCGTCGATCCTCGCCGGCGTGCGTCGGCCCCCGGACTTGCGTAGGCTCACAGACTCGCACCGGCCCGGTGACTCGCATCGGCCCACGAGCTCCGCCCGGCCCACGGACACCCGGCGACACACCGCTCACGCTCCGGCGGCGTCTCCCTCTCACCATCCTCTTTGCCCCTCGTTACCTGCTCCGCCTTCGGGAGATCGCTGCCGACGCGCCCCCGGACCTGCGTCGGCCCACGAGCCCCGCCCGGCCCACGGACACTCGGCGACACACCGTCAGCGCGCCTGCGGCGTCTGCCTCTCACCCTCTTCTCTGCCCCTCGTTACCTCTGCTCCGGGTTCGGTCGGTCCCCTGAAGCGAACGACCCGGCCGGGAACGTCGGGGGCGGCGGGGGCGCGCGGAGGCATGACTTTCGGCCGCTGACGCCGAGGCGGACCACCGGGTAGGATTCCCGCGTGCCCCCCGCCGCCCCCACCCTCGACATCGTCCTCTTCGACATCGACGACACGCTGTACAGCACCACGGCGTTCTCGGGCGACGCCCGCCGCAACGCCATCCTGGCGATGATCCACCAGGGACTGGAGGTCACCGAGGAGGAGGGCGTCCGCGAGCTCACCGAGGTCGTCGCCGAGTTCACCTCGAACTACGACGAGCACCTCGACCGCCTGCTCGATCGCCTCGGGCCGTCGAGATGGGGCGGGCGCAACCCCGCCGTGCTGATCGCCGCCGGCATCGTCGCGTACCACCAGACGAAGGAGCGCCAGCTCCGGCCCCTGCCCGACGCCGTGGTGCTGCTCCGCCAGCTCCACCAGGCCCGCGTCCGGACCGGGATCATCAGCGCGGGGCTCCGCGTGAAGCAGGCGGAGAAGCTCGTGCGCCTCGGGGTGCTCCCCTGGCTCGACCCCGGAGCCATCTTCTTCTCGGACCAGATGGGCGTCAGCAAGCCCAACCCGAAGATCTACGTCAAGGCCCTCGAAGCCCTGAAGGTCGCCCCCACCCGCGCCATGTACATCGGCGACCGCCCCGAGACCGACGTGGCGCCGCCCCGCTCGATCGGGATGCGTACGGTCCACTACCGGGGGGCTCACGGTCGCTATGCCGTGACCCCGGGCACCGCGCCCGCGGATCACGAAGTCGAGCTGCTCACCGACCTGAAGCCCATCCTGCGCGACCTGTACGGCCTACCGCTCTGACCGTCTCCCCGACTCGCGGCGGCCCTGGGCGTCCGCTGCCGCCGCGCCCGAGCGGGAGGCCCCGCGCACGGGGATGGAGGGCGCGCCCTCCCAGCTTGCGCCGGGCGGTGCCGAGCCGCCTGCCAGGCCGAAGGGGCAGCTGGGAGCTTCCGGCCGCGCCAGGGGCCGCCCAGGCGGCCCCGTGGCCCTAGCCCGACCCATTCATGAAGGACGAGGCCGACGAATGAGCCGATCGCACGGCAGGCACCCGTTGG
>CAZJJQ010000403.1:0-4335 GCA_964546345.1 uncultured Planctomycetales bacterium | reverse complement strand
CGCGTCGAAGGCAGGACCGACGACCGGGGCGAGTTCGAGCTGACGGGGTTCCTGGCGCGGCCCCCCGCGGCGGTGTGGCTGCCCGCGGCGGAGGGCGGGGTGCGGCTGCTCTTCCGCGGCGTCGAGGGGGTCGAGGAGGCACGGTGCGTGGCGACGACGGCCGCACGGGTCACGGTGCGCGTGCTCGCGCTCGAGGACGACCGTCCCGTCCCCGGTGCGCAGGTGATGCTCGACGTCGGCCTCCCGCCCGAGCTGCGCAACGCACCTTCCACCCTGCTCGGCACGGCCGTCGGCGAGGCGGACGCGCGCGGCGAGGTGACCCTGCCCGTGCACCGCGGCGCGTTCCTCGCGGGCCAGGTGCGCAGCGCCCACCACCGCACCGTGCCGCTCGGGCCCAGCGTGCCGACGGCGCGGGTCGGCGAGCTTCGGATCGAGGGCAGCCTCCGAGACCCGCTCCAACCGGGCGAGACGCGCGTCCTGACGGTCCGCGTCGCCGGGGGCCGGCCCCTCGACGTGAGGGTGCTCGACGCCTCCCAGGCGCCGATCGCCGGCGCCACCGCGACGCTCGTGGACGCGTTCGGCGGCGACGGGGTCTCCCTGCGTACCGGCGCGGACGGCGCAGCCACGTTTGAGCGCGTGGTGGGCGATCACCGGTACACGCTCACGGCGGCGGCGCCGGGCTTCGCCACGACGCGGCGCGAGATGTCCGGGCTCCCACCGCAAGGTGCCGACCGGTACGCCTTCCAGCTGAAGCTCGAGCCGGGCATCACCGTGCGGGGGCTCGTGAGCGACGGGACCGGCCGGCCGCTCGCGGGCGCGCGCGTGCAGGCCGAGGGCGGTGGGCCGATCGCGCGCACCGGGGCCGACGGCACGTACCTCCTCGAGGGCGTGCCCGTGCTGGTCGAGGGACGCGCACGGCGCTCCACCCTGCGCCTGCGCGCCTGGGCCGACGGGTTCGCGGCGCGCTCCTCCGCGGTGTTCCCGGTGGCGGTCGAGACCGCCCCGCAGCCAGCGCCGACGATCGTGCTCGGCGTCGGCAACGAGGTGCGGGGCGTCGTGCTCGACCACGAACGGGTGCGCGTGCGTTACCCCGTGCTCGAAGTGGTGGGCGACGACGGCAAGGCGGTGCGCACGGGCACCGCGAGCGCGCTGGGCGAGTTCACGCTGCGCGACATCCCGCCCGGCACGTGGCGGATCGTGGCCATCGCTCCCGGGGCGGTCGCGCGCCTGGCCGAGCCCTTGAAGGTCGAGGACGACGTGGATCCGCCGTTCCTCACGCTGGTCGCGGAGGCGCGCCGGTGGCTCGAGTTCCGCGTGGTGGACAAACGCGACCAGCCGGTGGCGGGTGCGCGCATCGAGCCTTCCCTGAACGGTCGCGGCGACGAGGCCGCGCGCCTCGCGGCGCTCGGGAGCGCGGGCGAGCTCCCGTCGGTCACGGACGCCGAGGGCCGGCTTCGGGTCGCGATCCAGTCGCTGCCGCGGACCGTGCGGATCTCGCTCGACGGCTTCGATGCCCAGGAGATCCGCCTCCCGCTCGAGCGGAACCCCGACCCGATCCGGGTCCCGTGGCGACTGGACGGGAAGCGGCCCCGGCCGCGGTGAGGCCGCGCGGCGGAGGAGGAGGGGGGCGGCGGGGGGAGGAGGCCGCGCCGCCTCCCGGCTGCCGTGCCTCACGGAGGCGCGGTGGCCGCGATCCCCTGGAAGCGCACGACGAGCGCGGCGGCGACGCCCGTCACGAACGTCAGCGCGGTGAAGAGCGCGGCGGCGGGCGCGGCGCGCAGCGCTCGCAACGAGGGGATCGCGACGTAGGAGGCCGAGTAGCCGACGACGACCCACGCCGGGACCGCGCCCCACGTCCATCCCCAGGGCAGGTAGGACCACATCCCCGCCGCGACGAGCAGGTTCTCGCCCGCGGTGGACAGCCCGAGGGCATGGAGACCCGTCAGGGTTCCGACGAGCCCCGGCGCGAGATGCGCCTCGAGCGAGCGCAGCGCGAGGTAGGCGACATGCGAGGAGGCCTGCGCCCCGACGAGAAGGCAGTAGACCGGCGTGTCCCAGACGCGCGGGCCGGGCGCCTCGTAGCGACCCCACCAACCGAACAGGCGTGCGAACGCGCCCTCGCCGAACGCCCAGAGGAAGGCGGCCGTCACGCCGAACCCGAGGGCCCAGCGCAGCGTCGGATCGCGTCGGGAGCGCGCCGCGAGGACGGCGAGGGGCACGAGGGTCGCGGCGTAGACGACGTCCACCGAGCGCCACGACGTGTTGCAGAGGTGGCCCGCGAGGGCCGCGGCGTTCGCCGCCAGCACCCACCCGTCGGTGGCGCACCACGCGGCGCGGGCGTCGTCGAGGCCGTCCGGCATGGGGGCACCGTACCCCTTCGCGCGCCGCCTGTCGTCCCCCGCGACGCGCGTCCGCGGCCCCGACCTCGTCGGCGCGTGGGACCGTCGGGCTCAGATCCCGAGGCGCCGGCTCGCCTCCTCGATGCCGGCGGCGGTCTGGCCGTACTCGCTCGCGGTGACGCGGGCGAGCGCGTCGAGGTGGCGCCAGCGAAAGGCGGGCCGGGTCGCCGCGAACTCCTCGACGACGGTCCGGTAGTACTTCTCGGCGTGCAGGGCCCCGTCCTCGGTCGTCGCGTACCCGAGCATCAGGTCGAACACGGGCCGCGCGGGGAGGTCGAGGGTCCCGTAGCGGTGGACGATCGCGCACGCCCTCGCCTGGTCCTGCGCGCGGATCGCCTCGTCGGCCTGCGCGAGCAGCCTTCCGGGGTCGGTCTCCGTGACCTGGGCGAGGTCCTCGGGCTTCGGGTTCGGCGCCCACGTGAGGAAGTCGCCCCCGCGCGCGATCCGGTCGAGGGCCGCCTGGTACGCGCCGAGGATCAGGCAGGCGTGGGCGTGGCGCGGCGTCCCCGCGCGCGCGAGGTTGCGCCACGCGTTCGCCGAGTCGGAGGCGTGGAGGCCCACGGAGTCGCCGTGAACGCTCCCGATCGCCTTGTTCGGGCGCGCTTCGGCCACGGAGCGCCCCGGGTCGCGCAGGAGCAGCTGGTTCGCCGCCAGCGAGATCGCCTCGCCGAGCTCGCCCGGGGCGCGCCCCTCGGCGAGGGCCGCGGCAGCGAGGCCCGCCGCGTCCTCCGGCGTGGCCTCGAAGATCGCGCGGCTCGTCGCGTCCACCCAGGCGTCGTCGCAGGCCTTCGTGCCGGGCTCGCGGTCGAGGAGGTGGTGCGCCTCGAGCAGCTTCGGGAGCAGCTCGCGCACCTTGCCGAAGTGTTTGCCGTGGTGGCCGGCCTCGCTCTTCACGCAGTAGCGGACGGACTGGCGCAGCAGCGTCTGCGCGTGCTCCGCGCCGATGATCTTCGAGAGATCCCACGCCCGGTACGCGAGCGCGACGCGGTGGACCTCGGTGTCGTCCTCGACGGCGAAGAGCACGTCGTCGAGGAGGCCGTCGAGGCGCGCGGGGTCCTGCCCCAGGCCGGCGTAGACGCCCTCGGCGGCGGCCACGTCCTTCGAACGCACGGCTCCGCGGAGGAGCTCCCCCGGCTTCGCGTCGCCCGACGGGAGCGGGCTCGGCGGGGGGAGCGCGCGCAGCACCTCGTTCCTGCGCCCGCCGAACGCCTGGATCCGGCTCGTGTTGCGGAAGAGCACCTTGAGGACCGGCAGCGCGCGGCGCTTCGCGGGCAGCTCCTCCGCCATGGTGAAGGCCGGGCCGAGAGCCATCATCGTGTGGAAGCCGACGTAGTCCTCGCCGCCGAAGGTGCGCGCGTTGGCGAGCGCGCCCGCGGCGAGCAGCGTCTTCAGGTCGGTTCCCTTCGCGAGCCGATCGACGAGCACCTCGAGCAGGCGTTCGGGCGCGGTCTCCTGGAGGAGCGCCACCAGCGGCTCGAGGGCGCCGAAGGAGAGCGCGCCGGGGCCTTCCGCGACGTCGCCGGCGAAGGCGAACCCCCGCGCCCCCAGGAGTCCCAGCTCCCTGGCGAGCCCGAGCCCCACGCTCGTCGCGAGGGCTGCGCGGCCCGCGTCCACGAGGAGCTGCCGTCGAGTTCGGAGTCGCATCGGGTCGCCCGTCCTGCGCCGGGTCGGCGCGGGAGTCATGGTATCCGCGTCGGGCGCGGGTCCGGGGCCCCGGGACCCGGGACGATCCCGGCCCCCGGCGCCCCCCGGAATCCCCGGTGCCCCGTCCTCCACGGCCCCTTCGTCCCACCCGCCGTCAGCTCGGCGGGGTCGGGGCCTCCGGGGGCCGCTCCGGGCCCAGGACGAGCACTGCGTCCCCCTCGCGCAGCGGCTCCGGGCCCGGCGGCAGCGGCGCGCGGCCGCCGACGCCGTCGCTGCGGAGCACGAGGAGGGG
>CAZJJQ010000402.1:0-4343 GCA_964546345.1 uncultured Planctomycetales bacterium | reverse complement strand
CAGACCCCTTCCGTGGATCTCCCCGGAGACGGGACCCGGACGCGCCGGCCGGAACGGGACGTCGCGCGGGAGCGCGCCCCGGCGCACGTCCGCCGGGAGCGTGACCTGGGTGCCCGTCGCGTCCGCGACGTACCAGGGGTCGAGCGACGCCCGATCGGGGAACGCCCCCAGGTTCGCGATCTCGATCCCCACGGAGCGGTCGTTGCTCGTCCCGGCGTGCCAGGCGCGCTCCTTCAGGTCGAGGGCCTCGTCGAGCGTGCCGTCGAGGTCGAGCAGGAAGTGCGAGGAGAGGCCCCGCACGTCCTGGAGCAGCTCGAAGCAGCGGGCCGAGGTGCCCGCGGCGTCGTAGTGGACGACCACCTGCTGCACGACGGCCTGCAGATCCTCGAGACGCCAGCCGTCCCGCCTCACGCGCGCGTCCAGCGCGGCGTCGAGCCCTCGTCGGAACGACCCGTACCGGGGAACCTCCTTGCCCTCCTTCGGCAGGGCCACGTCCGGTTCGAACCGGCGGTGGGGGCGGTAGGCGTCGAAGCCTCCCGGGTCGGTCCACAGGACGATCTTCGTGCCCGTGTGGAAACGTTCGCCGCACACGACGATCTCGTCCCCCCTGCGATCGGCCCGATCCCCCGGCTTCGGGGCGGGGTTCGGTGCGGGCGGGGGCGCCTGGGGCTCCACCGAGGCCCCCGTGGCACCGTGATTCCGCGCGCCCTGCGCGCACGCCGCGAAGGGGAGCGCCCCGAGGCAGATCAGGAAGCCGAGGCGCGGGGGGAGGGGACACCTCGGCATCGCGGCAGTCTACGCGGCGGGATCGGGCGGCTCTTCCCGCCGATGCCCAGTGGCGTCCCCGGCCGGAGGTGCGCCGCCCGAGAAACGGCTCGACCCCGGGCCCCGGATCCGGCAGGATGACCCCCCACGCCAGCGGGGCCGGTGAGCCCCGCGGGTCGGAGACGCCCCGATGAGCACGGCCCCCGCCACCACCTCCGCCGCCTCCACGCACGACGACGACGCGCCGCACGGCGAAGATCACGTCCACACGTACGAGACGTCCGGGATCATGGAGGGGAACCGCCGGGTGCCCCGCTGGCTCCTCGCCGCGATCATCACCCTGTTCGCCTTCTTCGCCTGGTACGTCGCCAGCCAGTGGGGGGCGCAGCCCACCACGGCTCGTATGAAGTCGAGCTGACGGCTTGGCGAGGGCCTCCGCCCGGACGGTCGATCCCGCGTCCCTGGGGCGGGTGCTCGTCCGTGCCCCGAGCTGGCTGGGCGACCTCTGCCTGACGCTGCCCGCCGTGGAGGCGCTCGCCGCCGTCGCCCCGCAGGCGACCTTCGTCGTCGCCTGCAAGCCCTCGCTCGAGTCCCTCGCGCGCCGGGTGCCCTGCGTCTCCGAGGTGGTGGTGCTCGACGCGGTCCCGGGCGTCCGCGGCACCCTGGAGCACCGCCGGCGGCTGCGCGCGGCCCGCTGCGACGCGGCCGTCGTCGTGCCGCGCTCCTTCCGCGCCCTCCTCCCCATCGCGGCGGCGCGCATCCCCCTCCGCGTCGGGTTCGCCGGCAACGGTCGCTCGCCCCTGCTCTCCCACCCGGTGCCCGGCTGGAAGCCCCTGCGGCTCGCGCATCGTCTCGACTACTTCGGCGCGCTCCTGCGGCCGTTCGGGCTCGCGGCCCCGACCACGGGGTGGCGCCACCACCCCGCCCCCGACGAGGTGCGGAGCCAGGCGTCCCGCCTCGCGGCGGACCCCGCCCGTCGCCCGGGCGCGCGGCTCGTGGCGCTCGAGCCCGGCGGCGCCTACGGCGTCGCCAAACGATGGCCCGAGGACCGCTACGCCGCCCTCGTCCGGCGGCTGCGCGAAGAAGGCGTGGACGTGCTCGTGATCGGCACGCAGGCCATGGTCCCCCTCGAGGAGCGCATCGCCGCCGCCGCCGGCGTGCCGGTGCTCCGCGGCGCGGGCCGGACGACGCTCCCCGAGCTCGCCGCGGCCCTCGCGCAGGTGGACGCGCTCGTGACCAACGACACCGGGCCCATGCACCTGGCCGCCGCCGTCGGCACGCCGACGCTCGCGCTCTTCGGCTCGACGGACCCGGCCGTCTGCGGCCCCCGGGGCGCCGGGCCCGCTCGCGTCCTCTACGAGCGGGTCCCCTGCGCACCCTGCTACCTGAAGGAGTGCCCGGTGCCCGGGCATCCCTGCCTCGACCAGTTCTCGGTCGATCGCGTCCACCACGAGCTCACGGCCCTCCTCGCGGTGGGGGGCAGGCGTGGGTAGGGAATCCCGGGGGCGGCGGGGGCCGGGGTGCCCGCGGGGGTACGCGGTCGCCTCGGGCGTCGCGTTCGCGTGCGTCGTCCTCGCCTGCGGGGGATGCGGCGACCCGGACCCCTCGCGGGGACGCACCGCCGAGCCCCGCCCGGGGACGGTGGCGCCCGCGACGGAGTACCGCGTGACGTCCCTGCCGCGGGGCTCCACGGGCCGCATCCTCGGGCGCTGCGTCCTCGAGCGGGCCGTCGAGCCCGTGGACATCCGGCCGGGCATGGGCGCCGAGGGGCCCGTGCCGTCCGAGAGCGTGCGGACCGGCGCGGAGCTCGGGCTCGCCGGCTGCGTCGTGTCGCTCGCCTCGGTCGCGGCGGGGAAGGACTGGCCCGAGCGTCTGCGGGGCACGGAGCGATCGGCCACCCTCGGGATCGAGCCGGGGCGCTACGAGCCGCGCGTGCAGTGGACGCGGACCTTCACGCAGCTCGTGCTGAAGAGCCGCATCGGGATGGAGCTGGCCGTGCACGGCTTCCACGGGAGCTCGCGGACGGACACGGCGTTCAACCTGTCGGTCGCGCCCGGCGCACGCCACCTCGATTCGGCCGATCTGTGGCTCGATCGGCCGGGGATCCTCTTCGTCACCGACGACTTCCGCGGCGGCTTCCAGGCGTACGTCCACGTGTCCGCGCACCCGTACGTGGACGTCACCGGGGCCGAGACCGTCGCAGGGCGCCAGGACGGGAGCTACGCGCTCGAAGACGTTCCTCCGGGCGCCTACGAGCTCGTGTGCTGGCACGAGGGGCTCGCGCCGATCGTCGAGGGAGACGCCCGGCGCCCGAGCTACCGTCCCGGGCCCGAGGTGCGCCTGACCCGTTCGGTGCGCGTCGTCGCCGGGGAGACGACCGTCGTGGACTTCACAATCCCCGCGCCTCCTCGGTAGACGCGGGCGAGGCGCACCCAGGCCTGGCCCAGACGGGCCGCTACGGGGCCTGATCGGGGCCCTTGGCGGCCGCGTGGCGACGCGCGCGCCAGACCTCCACGATGCCGGGGACGAAGGAGATCACGATCACCACGACCATCACGAGGTGGATGTTGCGTTCGATGTCGGGGACCATCCGCGCGAGGCCGTAGCCGATCAGCGTCATGCTGAGGACCCAGGCGGCGGCGCCCACCACGTTGAAGAGGGCGAAGCGACGGTAGGCCATGCCGGCCATGCCGGCCGCGAAGGGCGCGAACGTCCGCACGATCGGGAGGAAGCGCGCGAGGACGATGGTCTTGCCGCCGTACTTCTCGTAGAAGCGCTGCGCCCGCACGAGGTTCGCCTTCTTGAAGAGCAGGCCGTCCTCGCGGCGGAAGATGGCCGGCCCCGTCCGACGGCCCAGGCTGTAGTTCACCGAGTCGCCGAGGATGCCCACCGGGATCAGCAGCACGTTCAGCCACACGATGTCGAGCAGGCCCATGGCGGAGAGCACGCCCGACGCGACCAGCAGCGAGTCGCCCGGCAGGAAGAAGCCGACGAGGAGACCCGTCTCGGCGAACACGATCACGGCGAGGAGCGTGTAGCCGCCCCAGGCGATCGTCTTCTTGAGCTCCTCGCTGTCGTAGAGCGCCTTGAAGAACGCCTGGATGCGGTCGGGGCCTACGAGCCACGCGCCGCCGAGGACGGCGGCCAGCGCCAGCGAGGCCAGGATCCACGTGCTCTTCTTGGAGGCGTCCATGGGGGGAGGATACGGTGCGGCCCCCCGGGCCCGCACGGTTGCCGGGAGCGGGCGCGACCACCGAGGGCGCGCGCCGGTCCGCGGGCCGTAGCCACCCCCCAGAGGCTTCGGGTAGGGTCGCGCCACCGTGATCGAGAGCAAGCTCGAGGACCTGCGCGCCCGCCTCCTCGATCTGTCGAGGCGCAACCGCCTCCTCCACCACAAGGGGAGGGGCCGCTCGAGTCTCGAGCTGGTGGACGAACGGCCCGACGTCCTCTGGCGCCTGTTCGTCGAGGAGGAGCGCTCCCTGCAGTTCCTCGCCGCCGAGGACGCTTCCCGAGAGGCGGCCGAGGCCGTGAAGGCGGCGGCGCAGCGCGAGGCGAAGGCGGAGGCCGAGGCCGTGGAG
>CAZJJQ010000401.1:0-4348 GCA_964546345.1 uncultured Planctomycetales bacterium | reverse complement strand
GAGGGCCAGGGCGTCGGCGGGGATCCAATCGTCCCCGAACGCGAGGATCCCCAGCGCGGCGGCGGGCAGCCCGGTCACCTCGTAGGAACCGCCGGGACCCGAACGCGTCGAGCGGACCCGGAAGTCCATGGGGCCGACGACGTGCACCGGCACGCCCGCCAAGGGAGCGCCGTCCGGGCCTTTCACGATCCCACGGACGGTCCGCCCCCGCTGCAGCTCGAACGTCCACGGTCCGGCGTCGGGCACCGCCTGCTCCAGGGGCAGGTAGCCCGGCTTTGCGACCCGGACCTTCTCCCATCCCTCCATCGAGGCGCGACCGTCCGAGCCCGTGACCGCCTCCGACAGGAGCACGCTCGCCTCCACGCGAGTCATGGACCGGACCGTGGCGTCCGCGACCGGCGCTCGCGTCCCTGCTTCCACCACGAGCACCGCGATCCTCTTCGCCCCTGCGTCCATCACCAGATCGACGCGGCTTCCGGGCTCCCACGGGGCGTTGTGCTTGCCGCCGAACGCCAGGGCTGCAGCACGACCCGGGGCAACGGCATACACCCAGCAGGGCTCGGCGGGCAGCGCGTCGAACCGGAAGGTGCCGTCCGCGGCGATGGGCACGGGGATCCCTCCGAATGGCAGAGGGACCATGGTCCCGTCCGACTCGAAGCTCGCGAACACGGTGCCCGCGAACGGGCGTCCGTCGGCGTGGGTCACCTTCCCCGAGAGCTTCGCGGGGGGACCGAGCGCGATCTCCGCGCGCGCCTCACGCCCGCTCGAGACGTCCGCCGGCCACAGGCGCCCCGCGCCGGTGCCGTCCGCGGCCCGCGCGAGCACCTCGTAGGTCCCCGGGGGCAGCCCCTCCAGACGGAAGCGCCCGTGCTCGTCGGAGACCCCCTCGGGGGCGCTCGGCTCGATCGAGGTCGGATGGAGGTACCGCGCCGCGAACGCGTCCTCGTCGAAGGAGCCGAAGCGATCCACCACCGCGACGTCGTGCCGATGGACCGCCACCCTGGCGCCGGGCGCGGGGCCGTCCGCGGTCCGCACGACGCCCACGAGCGTCCCCCGGTCGGCCGCCGCCTCCCCCCCCCCCGCCCGGTGCGGGCCCCCCCCCCCCCCCCCCAGGGCCCCCCCCCGATCGCCAGCAGGATCCCCACCGCGACTCGCAGGTTCCGACCGTCCCGCCGCATGCGCACCTCCGCGGGCATCTTCGCAAGGGAGGCCGCCCGCGTCACCGAGGAGGCCCCGCGGGCGTCACGGGCGCGTCACCCGTGGGTCGTGCGCGCGGGGGCGGGATCGATGGGGCTCTTCGGCTTGCCGCCGGGGAACAGGCGGTGCTTCAGGCTGAACACGTACCGCGTGCCGCGCTTCATCGAGTCGCGGAACGGGTGCGCGCCGAAGGGGGCGGGCGTCTTGCCGAGGTGGCGCAGCTCGTGGTTCACGCGGTGGACCGCGCGTCGGCGCCGGCTGACGCCGGTGTGGAACCCGACGTTCCAGGAGATGCACACGCCGTCGTCGTTCGTCACGCGGTGCGGCGCGTACAGCGGCAGGAACACCGACTCGCCGGGCGCGAGGTGCGCGGGCGCGAACATCTTCGGCTCGTACGCGGGGTCGTAGGCGACGCAGCCCTGGTCCTCGAAGTACGCGAGGGCCTCGATGGAGGCCTCGGGCAGCAGCGTGGCGGGGTAGACGTAGACCGTCTTCGAGCCCTCGATCTGGTTGAGGAAGCTCTGGTCGGGATCGGCGTGGAAGTGGACCACGCTCTTCCCCGACGAGCAGAACAGCCAGCAGCCCATGTCGGAGAGCGGGCGCCTCAGCTCGTCGAAGGACTCGCGCAGGTCACCCATGTACTGCTTCAGGAGGTCGCCGTAGTCGGCGTCGTGCTTCCACATGTCGTGGACGAGCATCCACAACGGCTGCCGCTCGAGCCGGTCGAGCGCTTCGACGGGGTCGAGGTCGAGGCGCGCGCCGCGGCGATAGCCCTCGCCGGGCACCTCCGACACCGGCACCTCGCGGACCTCGATGCGAGCGCGCGGCACCTTCCGCAGGAGCGCGCGGATCCGGTCCCGCTGGAACAGCGGATGCCCCGGCAGCGTGTTCGCGACCTTGAACGGACGGTCCCCGAGCCGCGCGGCGGCGGTGAGGGGTCGGACGACACGGAGGTCGGTCCCGCCGGCGGGGGGTGAAGTCGTCGCGGGGGTCATCTCACGGTCCCGGGGACGGATCGACCGAGTGCGCCGGGGGACTGAACCCCATTTCGGCCCGAGGGGGTACGGAGAATCCGGAGGGCGGGGGGGCGGTCGCAGGCGGCGGGAAGGAGGGGGGCGCGGGGGGAGGGGCCCCGTCTCCCGCGGAGGGCGCCGCGGGCTGCCAGCGCAGCGGCGGGGGGCGGCGGATCTCCCGATCCTCGAGGACCGGGTCCTCCGGCCCCTTCAGGAGGTTGAACCCCCGCCGGACGAGGCCGCCCGGCAGCCAGGAGAGCAGGCGCCAGGAGAGGGGCCCCCGCCCCGCGAGCCCCATCTCGCGCCGCGCCTCACCCGCGCGGCCGCGGCGCAGCAAACGCTTCGCCCGCACGAGATGGAGGCGCGACTCGAGCGCCTCGACCCGGCCCGGATGGCGCGCCCGGAAGGCGGCGTCGCTCCCCCACAGCCGCTGCGTCATGAGCAGGCGGCAGGCGGCGATCTCGTAGGGATCGGTCTGGGTCAGGCGCGGCCCCTTGTGCCCGTGCTGCCACGTGAGCTCCGTGTCGAGGTAGGCCACGGGCCCCTCCTGGGCGAGCCGCGCGAAGTACTCCCAGTCCTCGTGGAACGCGAGGTCCGTGGCGTAGCGCACCCGGTCGGTGGCGGGGGTGCGGCGCACGACGAGGGTGAACGTGGGGACGTAGTTGTCTTCGAGGAGAGCGCCGTAGAGGTCCCCCACGTGCACGGAGAAGTCGGCGCGCCCGGCGGGGAGCGGGCCGAAGGTCGAGAACGGGACGCCGGGTCCCAGCACGTCGGCGAGGGGGATCGGGCGCTCCTGCCAATGCGGCAGGTAGTTCCGGTGCGGCGTGCCGTCGGGCTCGGTGATCGCGAAGTCGCCGAACGAGTAGACGACGTCGGGCCGCGCCTCCATGACGCGGCGCTGCATGCGCATCTTGTCCGGGAACCACTCGTCGTCGCTGTCGAGGAAGGCGATCAGGGGGTGGCGGGCGGCGTCGAGACCCGCGTTGCGCGCGGGACCGGCGCCCGCGTGCGGCAGGACGAGGTGGCGCACGGCGTCGCCGTAGGAGGCGAGCGCCACGGCGGTGCCATCGGTGGACCCGTCGTCGCAGACGAGGATCTCGTCGCCGGGTTCGAGGGCGGCCAGCGCCGAGTCCACCGCGCGCCGGACAAGGTGCGCCCGCTGATAGGTCGGGATGACGACGCTGACGGGAAGCGGCACGCGCCCATCGAAGCACGCCGGGCCCCGGGCACCCTCCCGCACGCGGGGCGAGGGGGGAAGGGCGTCCGGGCGGGAGCAGGGGGGTCGTTTCCCGGAGGGCGCACCGAAGAGGAGGACCGAAGAGAAGGACCGGGGAAAAGGGTCACCCCCGCCGGGTGCCGGCAGACGGGAGCAGGATCCGAACTACGCACAAACTCCATCCTGGGATCCTGCCGCGCCGCTCGCCGCCCCCCGATCCTCCGTGCCCCGCCCGTCCCGGGCGCCGAACGTGCGGCGCGCTTTGCCGAACGTGCGGCAACCTGCGCCGAACGTGCGGCGCCTCGTCGTGGAGACGTACTCGACCGCGTGACGCCCGGAGGTGCCGGAAGTGGGCGATTCTCGACCCCGGCCGGGCCCTTTCCCTGCCCTTGTCCCTCCCGAGAATTGACATGTAGCACATACCGCATACCATTCTCCGCCATGGCCTTCCGCCTTCGCCCCCAGGGCCCGGACACCGAGCCGATCTGGCGCCGGATCGATGCCGGCGTCCGCGCCGCGATCGAGGAGGGTCAGCTCCGCCCCGGAGACCGCCTCCCGAGCGTGGCCGACGTCGCGAAGGACCTCGGGGTTGCCCGTCTGACGGTGGTGAAGGCGTTCCGCGAGCTGGAGGAGGCCGGCCTCGTCACCGCGCACGTCGGCCGCGGGACGTTCGTGGCCGACGGCCGAACGACGCCGGCTCCGGCCCGCGACGGCGGCCCCCGCCGCCCCCTGCCTTCCCTGAGCGGCCACGCCCCCACGACCGCCGACCCGAGCCGCACCCTCCGCCGCATCCGCGAGGGGTATGCCCGCAGCGTGCGCGACCTCATGCGCCTCGAGCGGCGCCCCGGCACCATCGACCTCACGGGCGGCGTCCCCGACCCGGGCTCCGTGCCCGAGGGGATGCTCGAGAGGCTCACGTCGA
>CAZJJQ010000400.1:0-4356 GCA_964546345.1 uncultured Planctomycetales bacterium | reverse complement strand
CGGCCCTCGCCGGGCGGGCCACCGACCTCGAGGCGCACCTCGCGCACCTCGCGCAGTCGATCGTGACGCTCAAGTCGCTCGTCAGCTGGGGAGGCGACGACGAGTCCACCAGCGTGTCCCACGGCGCCATCGTGGACCCGAGCGGGCTGGTGCTGCTCTCGGGCTCGGAGCTCGGCATCTCCGGGACCAAGGTGCGCTCGATCCACGTGTTCCTGGGCAACGATCCCAAGGAGTGGGACGCGATCTTCGTCGCCCGCGACTCCACCCTCGACCTCTCCTACGTGCAGATCCTCGACCTCGGGGGCAAGGCGCTCCCGTCCATCGACCTGGCCTCGGGGAACGACCCGCGGATCGGCCAGGACCTCTTCGGCGTCTCGCGCACCGGGCGCGGCTTCGACTACGCCCCGGCCATCCGGCGGCTGTACGTCACCTGCCGGATCGACAACCCGCGCAAGATGTGGGACTTCACGGGCGAGTTCGGCGAGGCGGGCCTGCCGGTCTTCGACCTGCTCGGGAAGCCGGTCGGCGTGCTGTCGAACCAGCAGAGCGTCGAAGGCGGCGAGGAGGACGGCGGCAGCTCCTCCGACGTGTTCCTGCTCCCCCTCGACACGGTGACGAAGAGCCTCGCGCTCGCGCGCAAGCGCGTGCCCGAGGCGCTCGAGAAGAACGAGAAGGCGAAGGCCGCCGCGAAGGCGGCGGAGACCGCGGGGATGGACGGCGCGGGCATGGACACGCCCCCGCCCCCGGCCCCGCCCGGCGAGCCCGCGGCGCCGGGGATGGGGGAGGCGCCTCCCTCTCCCGCGCCCTCACCCTCCCCGACGCCCGCGCCCTCCCCGTCGCCCGACCCCGCCGCGCCGCAGGGTCCGGGCGCGCCCCGCTGAACCGGCCCCGCCGCGCGGACGGCGCCCGCCTCCGGAGATCCCGCATGTCGCTGCGCCTCGCGCCCTTCCTGCTCGCGCTGCTCGCCCCCATCGCGTTCGTGCGGCCCGCGTCGGCCGAGGAGTCGCCCGCCGACGCGTTGATGACCGCGAAGGGCCCCGCGATCGTGTCGCTCAAGTTCGTCCAGAAGTCGTCGGACGCCGAGACCGCCGCGACGGCGCTCGGCGTGGTGATCGACCCGTCCGGGTTCGTCCTGCTCGCCGACGCCGACCTCGGGGGCTCGGAGGAGAAGGTCGTGGACCTCAAGGTGCTCTTCGGCAACGACCCGAAGGAGTGGGAGGCCGTCGTCGTCGCGCGCGACAAGACGCTCTCGCTCGCGTACGTGCAGATCCTCGGGCTCGGGGATCGGGCGCCGGCGTCGATCGACCTGGCCGCGTCCGTGGAGCCCCGCGTGGGGGGCGACTACTTCGGCGTCTGGCGGGAGGGGCGCGGGTTCGACTACGCCACCGCCCATGGGCGCCTGTACGTGACCGGGAAGGTCGAGCAGCCCCGGGCCATGTGGGGCGTCGCCGGCGAGTTCGCCTGGACCGGGCTGCCCGTGTTCGACGCCGCCGGCAAGGTCGCGGGCGTGCTCGCCTCGCAGGAGAGCAGCGCCGGGGCGTCCGACGAGGACGGCGCCGAGACGAAGACGTTCCTGCTCCCGCTCGCGGACGTGCGCAAGAGCGCCGAGCAGGCGAAGAAGCGCGTGGCCGACGCCGTCCGCAAGGCCGAGGCGGCCAAGCAGGAGCCCGGGGCGGAGCCCAAGCCCGACGGCACGAAGGACGCGGGCGGCCCGAAGGCGCCCGAGGCTCCCGAGGCACCCGAGGCTCCCAAGGCGCCGGAGCAGCCCAAGTGATCCGGGGCCTGCGTCGGCGGGTCCGCGGGGTGGGAGGGGCGGCGGTCCTCGTCGCCGGGCTGCTCTCCGCCGCCTCCCCCGTCCGCGCCGCGGACGAGCCCACGGCCGAGGAGCGCCTGATGAAGCAGGCGCCGGCGATCGTCGTCCTGCGCGGCGTGTTCGAGCTGCGGATCGCCATGGCCGGGCAGCAGCAGACGATCGAGATCAAGTCCGACGGCCTCGGCGCCGTGGTGGATCCCTCGGGCCTGATCGTGGCCCTCGACCCCGATGCGGTGGCGAAGCGCCTCGAGGGCAGCGTCACGGGCCTCTCGGTGTCGATCCGCACGAAGGGCCTCCACCTGGTCGCCCCCGACGGCGCCGAGAAGGACGTGGTCCAGGTCGTCCGCGACGGCGTGCTCGGGCTCGGCTTCCTGCAGGTGCTCGAGCCGGCCGGCCCCATGCCCTTCGTGGACCTCGCCTCGGGCGGGCCCCTCGCCGCGGGCTCCCACCTGCTCGGCCTGAAGCGGCTGTCCCGCGGCTTCGACCACGCGCCCCTCGTGCAGCGCTGCTACGTGACGCACCGCATCGAGAAGCCGCGGGTCGTGTGGAGCGTCTCCGGCGACTTCGACGAGATGGGGCTGCCCGTCTTCGACCGGGCGGGGCGGCCGATGGGGATGGTGGGCTTCCAGCATGCGGCGGAGACCGGCGACCACGGCGACTTCGCGTCGGACTTTCAGCCCGTGATCCTCCCCCTCGAGCCGGTGCTGCGCGCGCTCGAGCAGGCGAAGCGGCGCGTGCCCGAGGCGCTCGCCAAGGCGCGGGGCGCCGGCGGGGCGGAGCAGGAGGGGAAGGCTCCCCGGCCGCCCGAGCCCCCGACGTCCGAGGGCAGCTCCCCGCCCCCCGCCGCCCCCCACCTCCCGGGCACGCCCGGGACCCCCGAGGCCCCGAAGGCGCCCGACGCGCCGAAGTGAGGCGCGGGCCGACCGCGGCGCTCCCGCGCGTACGGCCCGAGCGCGGCGCTTCGTGGGTAGCATCGCCACGGTGTCGTACCCGCTCCTCCTCGGCGGCCTCCTCGGCTCGTTCCACTGCGTCGGCATGTGCGGCGGGTTCGTGCTCGCGCTCCACCGGCCCGGCGCCGGGCGCCTGCGCCGCTTCGTGCGCCCGGCGGCGTTCCTGCTCGGGAAGGCCGCGACGTACGTGATGCTCGGCGGGCTCGCGGGCCTGTTCGGAGGCGCGCTCGTGCGGTCCGGGACCTTCGGCGCCGCCCAGGCGGTGCTCGCCGTGATCGCGGGCACGTTCCTCGTCGTGGCGGGGCTCCAGCTCTCGGGGCTCGTGCCCGAGTGGCCCGTCTCGAGCTGGTTCGGGCCGCGCTCGCCGTGGGGGCGCGCCGCGGAGGCCGTGAGCCGCGCGCCCGGGCCCGCGGGACCTTTCGCGGTGGGCGCGCTCGCCGGGCTGCTCCCGTGCCCCCTCGTCTACGGCTTCCTCGCGGCCGCGCTCGCGGCGGGGGGCATTCTGCCCGCCATGGGCACCATGGCGCTCCTCGGACTCGCGAGCCTGCCGGCGCTCGCGCTGGTCGCCGTCGTCGGCGCCTCGGTCTCGCCGATCGTCCGGCGGCGCTTCGTCCGGGTGTCGGGCGTCGTGCTCGTCCTCCTGGGAGCCGTCACGCTGCTGCGAGGGCTCGCGCCCGACGCGCTGCACGCGGTGTTCGGCCATGCCGGGCACGGGTGACGCCGCCTCCGCCGTCCCGCGCGGAGGCCGCGCCGCGCTTCTGCGACCACTGCGGCCTCCCGGTGGGACGCAAGGGGCACGTGCGCGCGCTCGAGGGCGCCGAGCGGACGTTCTGCTGCGCGGGCTGCGGCATCGCGTGGCGCTTCGCGGGCGCGGGCGGGCGCGAGGGCGGGTCGGAGGCGTCCGCGTTCCTCGCGCGCATCGGGCTCGGCTTCGTGCTGTCGATGATCATCATGCTCATCGCATGGGTGCCCTACCTCGAGCCCGCGGCCGCGGACGACGACGGCTACCGCGCGTTCGCCCCGATCGCGACGCTCATCGCCGCCACGCCGGTGTTCCTGCTGCTGGGCGTGCCGTACCTCTGGAACGCCATCGCGGCCCTGCGCCGCGGCTCCGTCGGCGCGGATCTCCTGATCGGGCTCGGCATCACCGCGGCGTATGCGGCGAGCCTCGTCGCGCTCGCCTCGGGGCGTCCCGACGCCCTCTACCTCGACACGGCGGCCGGCCTCGCGACGCTCGTCACCGTGGGGCGCTGGCTCGAGGCCACCGCGAAGGAGCGCGCCGCCCGGCAGCTGCGCTCGTTCCTCTCCGACGCCGAACGCCCCGCCGCGCGCCTGGCCGAGGACGCGAGCCTCTCCGCCCCGGGATCGCCCTCGCCCCTGCGCGCGCGCGACCTCGTCGTCGGCGACCGCGTCCTCGTCCTGCCCGGCCACCAGGTGCCCTCCGACGGGGTCGTCGTCGAGGGCCGCGCGCTCGTGGACGAGGCCGCGCTCACCGGCGAGCCCCTGCCGCGCACCGTCGGCCCCGGCGACGCCGTCGCCGCGCCCGTGATCCCGACCGACGGCGCGCTCGTCGTGCGCATCAGCGCCGTCGCG
>CAZJJQ010000399.1:0-4363 GCA_964546345.1 uncultured Planctomycetales bacterium | reverse complement strand
CTCGGGGCGGGGCTCGGGGCGGGGGCGACGGGCGCCGGGAGGGGAGGAGCGTTCGCCGCCGAGGCCGCCGCCGCCGCAGAGCCCGGGTCCGGCGTGGTCGGCAGCCCCAGGCGCTCGGCGTCGGCGACCGCGAGCGGGAGCTCGAATCGCACGCCCACCAGCACACCGCTCTCGGGCGGAGGCGGGCGCGTCACCCGCACCACCCGGGCCCGGAGGTCGGAGAGGCCTCCCGCGAAGTGCAGGCGGATGCCGCCGGGAAAACGCATGGCGATGCGGGCGGCGAGCTCGGACAGGCCCGCCTCGGGGAGGATCCCCATCGCCTTCGGCTCGAGCAGCCGCAGCAGGGCGCCCGTGATGGACAGATCCACGGTCCGCGCCGGGACGGACGCCCCCGTGGCGGCCGAGCACTCGACAGGGAGCTCCATGCGCACGCGCTGGGCGGCGCGTTTGCCCTGGAAGAGGACCATCGGGTCCTCGCCGGCGACGGGGGAGGCCTGGGTGGACATGGGGGACGTGGACTCGGGCCCGTATCGACTGCCGGGGGGGAGCCGCTGAACCCGCGGGCCCCTCCCCCCCGGACGCGCCCGAAGCGGGTACGATCCCGCCGTGGCCGCGCCGAAGCTCGTCATCGCCGTGATCTGCTCGGTGGCCCTCGGGGCGACCGTGGCCGCGGCGTTCTGGGAGCAGGGGCGTCAAGAGAAGAGCGGTCGCATCGCCCTCCACGCGCGCGCCACCCGGTTCGCGGAGGCGCTCGAGGACGCCGCCTTGGGGGGGCGGGTCGCGGCGATGGCCTCCTGGCTCGAGCCGGCGGAGCGCACCTCCGCGCGGGCCCGGGCGGTGCTCGACGAGCTGGCGGCGACGACCCGTCGCCGGCTGATCCTGGTCCTGGCGAAGGTCCGTCTGGGAGAGGGAGGGCGGCGCGGGCAGGCCGAGTACCTCGTCACCTCGCCCGACCGGGAACGGGCGGGCGGCACGGTCCTCGTGGACTGGACCCGGGGGGCCGACGGCACCTGGTTCCTCGATCTGGTGGATTCCTAGCCGCGCGGGCGAGCCGCCTCGCCTTCACCGGCGTTTGGAGAGGTCCCGCCCGACCCGTGTCCTGGCCACGCCCCCTCCCGGCCCCCGGAGCCCCCATGACCTCCCCCCGCGTCCTGGTCCCCACCCTCGGCGTCCTCACCCTCGCGCTCGCCGTCGTCGCCCCTGAGGCCGCCGCGGATCGCCTCACCCTGACGGACGGGCGCACCGTCGAGGGGCTCGTGCGCAAGGACGGCGACGTCTACCGGGTCGTGTCCCGGTTCGGGGAGTCGTCCGTGCCGGCGGCGCAGGTGAAGGCGCTCGAGGCCGGGTCGCCGTTCGAGGTCGCCTGGCGCGCCCGGGCGGAGAAGCTCGCGGCGGACGACTACGAGGGGCGGGCGGCCCTGGCGACGTGGTTGGCCTCCGAGGGGCGTCCCGACGAGGCGCGGGTCGTGGCGGAGGCGGTGGTCGAGGCGGATCCGGAGAACGCCGCGGCGCACGCCCTGCTCGGACACGTGCGCCACCGCGGCACCTGGATGTCGCCCGACGAGGCGAAGGCCGCGGACGGGCTCCTGCGGCGGGGCGACGCGTGGTTCACCCCGGAGGAGTGGGGGCGCCTCGACGCGGAGGCGAAGGCCAAGGCCGAGTCGGCGGAGGCGACCCGGGCGACGCGGGCCGTCGGAGCGAGGCTCAACGACGCCGTGCGGATGATGCTGTCCCCCGACAAGGTCGTGCGCGCCCAGGGGACGAAGCGGCTGGAGGCCCTGGCCGTCGAGACGAAGTCGGAGGCCATCCAGGCCCTCGTGCCCCAGGTCGCGGCCTACGCGGCCGCCGCCGACCGGATGGTCGCTGCGGCAGGGGCCCCGGACGACGCGGGCGGGTCGGCGACGGTGCTGGCGGAGTGCCGGATCCAGCTGGCGAAGCTCAAGCGCCCCATCCAGACGTTTCGGACGGGGCTCGCCAGCAATGCGGCGGGAGCTGCCGTCGAGATCCAGCTCCCGGAGATCGAGGTGATCAAGGTCGCCACGACCGTCGGGATTCCCGCAGGGGTCAAGTAGGGGGAACCGGGGGCAGGAGCGGCGAGTGACACTTTGACAGCGCCCCCCGAGGGCGCCTCGGGTCCGCTGTCAACTTGACAGGGCGCCCGCCGCCCCGGTGCGCTCCTGCCCAGGCGTGGACGACATAACTCATTATTTAGAAAGTGGTTGCGAGGGCGATGGGTCGTGGGGGAGAGGCCCGGATCTGGCACCGTTCTTGATACCCGCCGCGGTGTCTCCGGCTCTGCCCGTCCTGATCGGTCTCCGGCCTTCGGGCTTCCGAGACGAGATGGAGGGGTGGGTCCGGGGGGTGGGCTTCGAGACGTTCGTCACCGACGTCGGCCGTACGGCGGTCGAGTGGGTGCGACGGACGCCCGAGGCCCTCACGTTCCTCGACCGCGACCTGGAACGGGTCGAGGGCGAGGAGGTCTGGCGGGTGGTCCGCCCGATCCTGAGCCATCGGCTCGTGCTGATGGCCCAGCAGAGGACGAAGGAGCTGTGGTTCTCGGCGTTGGCCGACGGGGTCGGTTCGGTCCTGCCCCTGCCCTCCGGGCGCGATGCGGTGCTCACGGCGCTGCGCGTGCTCGGGTCGCGGTAGGGAAGGGCGGAGCCGGATCCGTCGGCGCGCACCGGGCGCAGCCCCTGCCCCGAGTCCGCGCACCCCTTTCTCCGACCGATTCTCCCCGAACGCGAGGCGACGACCGATGGCGAAGATCCGGCCCCTCCACGACAAGGTGCTCGTCGAGCGTCTCTCGAGCCTCGAGAAGACCGCCGGCGGCATCGTGCTCCCCGACACCGCGAAGGAGAAGCCCACCGAGGGGCGCATCGTCGCCGTCGGCGCGGGCAAGACCAGCGACAAGGGCGAGCGCGTCCTGCTGACCGTCAAGACCGGCGACCGCGTCCTGTTCGGCAGCTTCTCCGGCACCACGATCAAGGAGGGGGGCAAGGAGCTCCTGATCCTCGACGAGCAGGAGCTCCTCGGCGTCGTGGACGACGCGCCGTGGGCGGGTGCGTCGTCGGCGTCCGCGCCGAAGGCGGCCGCGGAGGCCCCGAAGCCGGCGCCCGCCAAGCCGGCGGCGTCCAAGCCCGCGAAGAAGTAGCCCGAGACGATCCTCCGCGAGGGTCGGTCCGGAGCCCCGGCCGGCCCCCGCGCCCCCCCGAAGTCCCCGAACCGTCGGTGCCCGCGAAGGGCCAGAGAAGGAAAGCCAGCCCATGCCCGCCAAGCAGATCGCCTACAGCCAGGACGCCCGCGAGCGCATCCGCAGCGGCGTCCGCCAGCTCGCGCGCGCCGTCAAGGTCACCCTCGGACCCCGCGGCCGCAACGTCGTGATCCAGAAGAGCTTCGGGTCGCCCACCGTCACCAAGGACGGCGTGACGGTCGCCAAGGAGGTCGAGCTCAAGGACGCCTACGAGAACATCGGCGCCCAGATGGTGAAGGAGGTCGCGAGCAAGACCTCCGACGTCGCGGGCGACGGCACCACGACCGCGACCGTGCTGGCCGAGGCGATCTTCGAGGAGGGCCTCAAGAACGTCGCCGCCGGCGCGAGCCCCATCGGCGTGAAGAACGGCATCCACCGCGCGGTGGAGGCCGTGGTCGAGCGCCTGAACGCGATGAAGGTGCCGGTGAAGGGCACCAAGGAGATCGCCCAGGTCGGGACCATCGCCGCCAACAACGACCCCGAGATCGGCAAGCAGATCGCGGACGCCATGGAGCGGGTCGGCAAGGACGGCGTGATCACGGTCGAGGAGGGCAAGGGCCTCGAGACGACCGTCGAGTGGGTCGAGGGCATGCAGTTCGACAAGGGCTACGCCTCGCCGCACTTCGTCACGAGCGTCGAGGACCAGGAGTGCGAGCTCGACAAGCCCTACATCCTCATCCACGAGAAGAAGCTCTCGTCGGTGAAGGAGATCCTCCCGCTGCTCGAGCGCGTCGCGAAGAGCGGCCGCTCGCTGCTCGTGATCGCCGAGGAGATCGAGGGCGAGGCGCTCGCGACCTTCGTGGTGAACAAGCTGCGCGGCGTGTTCCCCTGCTGCGCGGTCAAGGCGCCGGGCTTCGGCGACCGCCGCAAGGCCATGCTGCAGGACATCGCCGCCGTGACGGGCGCCAACGCCGTCATGGAGGACCTCGGCATCGACCTCGAGGGCCTCGACCTCAAGGACCTCGGCACGGCCAAGCGCGTGATCGTGGGCAAGGAGGAGACGACGATCATCGACGGCGGCGGCAAGAAGGAAGCCGTCCAGTCGCGGATCGCCCAGATCAAGAAGGAGCTCGAGGGCACCGAGCTCGCGCTCGCCGACACGAAGACGCCCGG
>CAZJJQ010000398.1:0-4373 GCA_964546345.1 uncultured Planctomycetales bacterium | reverse complement strand
CCGTCCTCCGGCGCCCGCCCCGCGCCCGCGAGCGCGCGCCCGAGCGCCGTCCCCTCGAGCGACAGGACCGTGCCCACCGACGGTGCGCGCGCGGCGAGCTCGAGCAGGCCCGCCGCCGCGGTCCACCCGTGGAACCGCGCCACCGTCGCCTCCGGCGGGCAGGTCACGGCCTCCGCGCCGATCTCCTGCGTCCACCGCTCGATCACGAGGCCCGCCGCCGTCCCGAACAGCACCGGCTCGACGTAGTCCCAGCCGCCGAGCAGGCTGTCCACGCGGAAACGCTCCCACAGGCGCGTCAGCACGTCGTCCTTGCGCGCGACGAGGCCCGAGGCGTCCACGAGGATCGTCCGCGGGCTCCCCGGCAGGCGGCTGCGTCCCACGCGCACCGGCAGCCCGATTGCGCGGCACGACGCCGAGAACGCCTCGAAGCCGGGCTCGTCGTCGAACCGCGGCGCACGCAGCGCGTCGGCCAGCCGCCACGGCTCGAGCCGCACGTAGCGGTCGCCCAGCCGTCGCACCCACGCGCGCACCGAGGACGCGACCGCGCCCGAGCGCCCTCCGAGCGGGTCCTCGACGAGCCAGGCGACGTCGAACAGCGTGAAGGGCGGCAGCGAGTTCGGGGACAGGACGGAGGCCTCGGGGAGCGCGGGACGGACGGAGCGCCGCCGACGACGACGGCGGCGCCCGGGGAACGGGCGGGCAGCCTATCCGCCCCGGGGGACCTTCCGTCCGCGCGTGGGAGGGGGAGGCGTCGGGAGGGGGGGGGCGGCGGGGGCCGGGGGCGGCGGCGGGGCCACGGCGCCCCCTTCGACGTCGGGGAGCGCGACCCGGTCCCGGGCCGCGGGCAACGGGCCCAGCAGGAACGGATCGACGGCGCCCGGCGCCGCCGCGCGCCGCTCGAGGTCGTCGAGCACGTTCATGAACGCGATGAACGCGTCGTGGGGCGTCGAGTACGGGCTGAAGTGCTTGTGCACGTCGCCGTCGGCGAACCACTTCGTGCACATGTAGTAGAGGTGGTCCGAGGTGGAGAGCCGGCGCCACCCCTCGAGCAGGTCGGCGCGCCCCGAGCGCTTGACCGCGGGCAGGAGGCCGTAGAGCGCGAGGTTCGCCGCGCGCTGCATCGGGTTGCCGAGCCACGCCGTCAGGTCCCGCTCGGCGTCGGCCCACGAGACGGGGTGGGGGATCGCGAGCGTCGCGCTCGGCGTCGCGCGGGCCACCACCTGCGACGGCGTGGCGAAGTCGAGCCGCGGGTGCGCGAGCACCGCCCCGGGGAGCCCCTCCATGAAGTCGAGGATCCCCGTCTCCTTCCACTGGTGCTCGCCGAACGTCTCGTAGTCCATGAACAGGCCCACGAAGTCGTCGTCGTCGGGGACCTCCGCCAGGGACGCCGCGAACTTCGCCGGCGTGAGCGGCCATCCGGCCCAGCCGCGGTTGCTGAAGCGGAACGCGATGTCGTCGGCGAGCCGGTACGACCGCAGGAGCAGCTGGAGGTGCGCGCAGCCCTCGGGGCGGTAGGTCCTCCCCGGGCTGCGCCAGCCGAGGAGGTGGTCGGCGCCCTCGCCGAGCATCGCCGTGTACCCGAGCCCTTCGGCGACCTTCGCCACCGACTCGTCGATGACGAGCTCCGTGTTGCGGAAGGTCGTCGGCCGCCGCCCGAAGGTGCGCTCGATGCGGGCCGCCTGGGCCGTGATCTGCTCGGCCAGCTCCTCCGCGTCGGTCAGGAACGGCAGGGCATGGTGCGAGGTCTCGGCGAGGAGCTCGACGCACCCGGTGCGCGCGAGGGCCACGAAGCCCTCGAGCGCCTCGGGCGCCCACGCCTCCAGCTGGTCGAGGACGGTGCCGCTGATCGAGAACGCGCAGCGGAAGCGGCCCTCCGTGCGCTCGATCGCCCGCAGGAGGAGGGCGTTCATCGGCACGTAGCAGCGCTCCGCGACGCGGCGCAGGATCCGCTCGTTCTCGGCGTCGTCGAACCACCGCCCGCTGCACCCGATGTCGAAGAAGGTGTACCGGCGCAGCCGGAAGGGCTGGTGCACCTGGAAGTAGAAGACGACCGAGGTCACCTCAGGAGTCCCCGGTAGAGCCCCTCGAGCTCGGCCGCGCGCCGCTCCCACCGCAGGGTCTTCAGCTCCTCGCGGCCCTCCGACGTCAGGGCCTCGCGCAGGGACGGGCGCAGGAGGAGGGCGAGCATCTTGTCCGCCAGGTCCTCGACGTCCCAGAAGTCCACCTTCAGCGCGCTCTTGAGCACCTCCGAGACGCCGCTCTGTCGCGACACGATCACCGGGACGTCCGACGCCATCGCCTCGAGCGGCGAGATCCCGAAGGGCTCCGAGACCGACGGCATGACGTAGAGGTCGGCCATCGCGTACATGCGCTCCACGTCGGCCCCCTGGAGGAAGCCGGTGAAGCGCACGTGCTTCGCGAGTCCCAGGGACGCCGTGAGCTCGATCATCTTCGGCAGCATGTCGCCGCTGCCGCTCATCACGAAGCGCACCTTGGGCAGGACCTTCGCCACCCGGGCCGCCGCCTCGAGGAAGTAGACGGGCCCCTTCTGGAACGTGACCCGCCCGAGGAAGAGCACGAGCGGCGCGTCGAGCGTGCGCTCGACGTGCCAGCCCTCGACCTGCTCGCGCTGCGTCACCGCGTTGTGCACGACCCGGAGCCTCGCGGCGTCCACGCGGTAGTGCTTCCCGAGGATCCCGGCGGTGTAGTGGCTCACGCAGACGATCACGTCGGCCGCGTCGAGCCCGCGCTGCTCGACGTCCCGGATCCCGAGGTTGGGCGTGTCGCCGCTGCGGTCGTACTCGGAGGCGTGCAGGTGGCAGACGAGGGGCTTGCCGGTGACCGCCTTCGCCGCGATGGCGGCGGGCCACGTCATCCAGTCGTGCGCGTGGATGACGTCCACGTCGAGCGATCGGGCGAGATGCTCCACGACCCGCGCGTACCGGGCGACCTCGGCCATCAGGTCGGGGCCGTAGAAGCCCGAGAACGCGAGCGGACGCTTCGTCACCTCCATGCGTCGCGGGGCGCCCTCCGCGGCGGGCGGCGCCGGTGCGACCACGGCGGTCGCCGCGGGCACGGCGACGGGCTCGGGGACCGGCTCGGGCTCCGCCGGCGCCGGGCGCAGGCCCCGGAGGCGCTCCGCGTAGGTCGCCTCGGAGAGATAGGGGGAGAGGGGGCTGTCCACGGCGATCGTGCGGAGGAGGAGGGGGGCGGCGGGGGCGGGAGGCGCGGCGGCGCCGCCGACGGCGAGGGTGGCGGCGATGGCGGGGGCGGGCGGGGGAGGTGCGTCCGGGGCCGGGACGGGCTCGTCGAGCGGCACCTCGTTGCAGCCGACGATGTGCGCTCCGCCTCCGTCCTCGTCGCCGAACGCGCGCGGCACGACGAAGGTGACCTCCACGCCGCGGGCGACGAGACCGCGCACGAGGCCCTGGCACGCGGTGCCCAGGCCGCCGCTGATGTGCGGGGGGAACTCCCACCCGAGCATCAGCACCCGGACGGGGGCGGCGGAGGTCACGGGCGGCCCGGCTTCCCGGCTCGCGGAGCCTCGAGCAGCGCGTAGGCGCGCAGGACCTCGCCGTCGCTCGGCGCGAACGCGAACGCCCCGCCCGGTCGGTGGGGAGGGTCCCCGTCGAACCACTCGGGCAGGTGACCCAGGCCGCCGACGCCGGTCGCGGGGGCCAGCCCGTCGAGGTGGGCGCGGAGGCGCGCACGCACCGACCGGGCGTGGCCGTAGGCACGGAGCGAGGCCTCGACGTAGGGGCCGAGGAGCCACGGCCGCGCCGGGCCCTGGCACACCGCGCGTTCGCGCTCGGCGACCGACCCCTCGGCGCGGGGCGCATAGGCGGGATCGGCGGGGGCCAGGGTGCGCAGGCCCCTCGGCGTCAGGAGCGCCCCCTCCGCGCACGCGACCACGTCCCGGCGCTCGGCGCGGGACAGCGGGCTCCACTCGAGGGCGGCGGCGATCACCATGTTGGGGCGGATGGTGGCATCGGGGCCCGCGTCCCCCCAAGCGTCGGCGAGGCAGCGGGGCCCGGGCAGCCAGAAGCGCTCGTGGAAGACCGCGCCGACCCTGCGCGCCCGCTGGCGATGGGCGCGCGCGTCCTCGGGGTGGCCCGCGTGCGCGTGCAGCTCGCCCAGGTAGGCGAGGAGGAAGATCCAGAGGGCCTCGACCTCGACGGGACAGGGGCCCCGGGGCGCCGTGGCCCGGCCGTCGATCGCCGCGTCCATCCACGTGCGGGGGGGGCCGGAGGCGTCCAGGCGCAGGAGGCCGGCGTCGTCGAGGGCGGCGCCGGGGATGCGCCCGGCCCCGAAGGCCTCCACGAGCGCGACGAGCGCGTCGAGCAGCGGGCCGCGCGTGCGCGCGGGCGAGGCCC
>CAZJJQ010000397.1:0-4381 GCA_964546345.1 uncultured Planctomycetales bacterium | reverse complement strand
GGCAGACGCCCCTCAACCTGTCGAAGGCGCTCGAGGCGGCCCAGGTGCCGATCATCGGCACCAGCCCCGACAGCATCGACGCCGCGGGCGACCGCGGCCGGTTCAAGGGCCTCCTCGAGCGGCTGAGCCTACGGCAGCCCGAGAACGGGACCGCGACGAACGTGGACCAGGCGGCGGCGGTCGCCGCCACGATCGGCTACCCGGTGCTCGTGCGGCCCTCGCACGTGCTCGGCGGGCGCGCCATGGAGATCTGCTACGACGAGGAGATGCTCCGCCGCTACACCGCCCTCGCGGCCGAGGCGTCGCCGGGCAAGCCCATCCTGATCGACAAGTTCCTCGAGGACGCCATCGAGGTGGACGTGGACGCGGTCGCCGACGGGTCGCGCTGCGTGATCGGCGGGCTCATGGAGCACATCGAGGAGGCGGGCATCCACTCCGGCGACTCGTGCTGCACGCTCCCCGCGTGGAGCCTCCCGGAGCGCGTCCAGACCGAGCTGCGCGAGTCCACCCGACGCCTCGCCTCGGCCCTCGACGTGCGCGGGCTCATGAACGTCCAGTACGCGGTGAAGGGCGACCGGGTGTTCCTGATCGAGGTGAACCCCCGCGCCTCGCGCACGGTGCCCTACGTCAGCAAGGCGACCGGGGTGCCGCTCGCCAAGATCGCCGCCCGCGTCATGGCCGGCGAGACGCTCGCGCAGCTGAAGTTCACCGAGGAGGTGGTGCCTCCCCACCTCTCGGTGAAGGAGCCCGTGTTCCCCTTCAACCGGTTCCAGGGCGTGGACATCATCCTCGGGCCCGAGATGCGCAGCACCGGCGAGGTGATGGGCATCGACTTCGACCTCGGCGCCGCGTTCGGGAAGGCCAAGCTCGCGGCCTACCTGAAGCTCCCGCGGGAGGGGGCGGTCTTCCTCACGGTGAAGGACAGCGACAAGCGCTCGGCGGTCGGCCTCGGACAGCGGCTCGTCAAGCTCGGCTACGAGGTGGTGGCGACGTCGGGCACCTACACCGTGCTCAAGCGCAGCGGGGTGCCGTGCACCCTGGTCCACAAGATCGCCGAGGGCATGCGCCCGAACGTGCTCGACATCGTCAAGAACCGCAAGGTGCAGCTGATCATCAACACGCCGTCGGGCCGCGGCGCCCGCACCGACGAGGGCCGCATCCGCGCGGCCGCGGTGGGGCTCAACATCCCCGTGATCACGACGATGTCGGGCGGCGACGCCGCGGTGAAGGCCCTCGAGGCCCTCCACCGCAGCGACTTCACCGTCGTCGCGCTCCAGGACTACCTGGCCTTCCGGAAGGCGTGAGCCGGAGCCGCGCGCGCTACCGCGAGCGTGCGGTGATGGGGCGGCGCACGCCGATGCGGACGGTGGGGCGCTGGATCAGGTGGCCGGGCGAGTTGGGCGGCGCGTACGGGTTCTCGCGCTCGGGCTTGAGGTCCCACTTGAGCTCGAGGATGCGCATCTGCGTGCTCTGCTGCTCGAAGTTGTAGAGGAAGCGCGCGAGGTCGTAGAGGTTGGTGGCCTCGAACGTGACCGTCGTCGTGTACTCCTCGTAGCCCTTGCTCGGGTACGTGACCGGCTTCGCCTCGAGGGTGTTGACCACCTTGAGGTTGAACCCCTCCGCGCGATCCGAGATCTTGGTCATCGGGATCGGGTAGGCCTGGTCCGTGGACTTGAGCGTGGCCTCCTTGTACGTGCCGAGGTACTTCTTGATGCCCACGGCGAGCGAGCGGATCGTCGTGGGCTTCTCGAGCTCGCGCGCGCTCGTCTCGGGCGGGCCGAAGATGCCGCGTGCGGTCGCGTTCGCCTCCTCGTACTCGTTCTTCTGCCGGGTCTGGGTGAAGAGGAGCCAGCCCAGGACGCACGCCAGGAGCCCCATGGCGATGGAGTAGAGGCGGAGGAAGTCTCCCGGACGCTCGGCGGCTTCGTCGGACATGGTCCCGTCACTCCTGGAACTTGATGTCGATGTTGCCGGTGAACTTCTGCGACTGCTGGCGGGCGAAGGGGCCCTTCTCCCACGGACGCTGGGGCTCCTTCGCGCGGCTCTTCAGGTACTCGTTCGCGGCGAGGGCCCCCACGATCTTGTCGAGGTTGCGCTCGTCGTCGATCTCGATCGTGAGCGACGCCGAGTTCGGGGTGATCTGGAGCTTCGTGAGCTTCAGCCAGCCGAGCGCCGTGCGGTCCAGGCCGTTGAGCGCGACCATGATCTCGCGCCAGACCTTGAGCGCGCTCTCGATGCGCGGGAAGTCCTTCGAGATGCCGAGGTCGTTCTCGAGCTCGCGGTAGCGGCGCAGGAGGTGGTTGCGCACCGCGGACAGGTACCCGGGGTCGTTGGGCAGGTTGCGGCGCAGCCGGCCCTCCTCGGACGCCGCCTCCGCCGCGCTCTTGCCCTTCACGTCCTCCTGGTACCGCGACTCGACCTCCTTGAAGATCGTCGCGGCCTGGCTGCTCACGCTCTTGGGGCCCAGGAAGAGGGCCTTCTCGCGATCGACCGTCTCCTTCGTCACGAAGGTGAGCCCCGCGAGGAGGGCCACCAGGAGCGTCAGCGCCGTGGCCAGCGCCGTGCGGACCACCTCGAAGGTGTTCGTGGGCGCGAACTCGTCGCGGCGCAGCTCGATCTGGAGGGGGTTGGCGCCCAGGAGCCGCAGCCCACAGCCGATGGCGACGGCCGCGACGGCGCCCTCGAGCTCGGGGCGGGGCCCGCTCGAGCGGAACCCGACGCGCCCGAGGATGTCGAGGGGCTCGACGGTCAACCCGAGACGCTCCGCGAGCGCCTCCCGGAGGCCGGGGAGGAGGGAGCCGCCGCCGGCGAGCAGGACCTTCTCGGCGGGCGTCTCGCTCCGCGTCGAGGCGAGCGAGCGCGTGATCTCGCGGTGGAGCTTGCGGACGAAGTCCTCGCGGCGCTGGTCCGTGACGTCCTCTTCGAGCTCGTGCGCGCTCTTGGCCGTCTCGCGCGTCGCGGTGGCGACGGTGAACGCCGGCACGAGGAGCGCGTCGGGGTCCTTCGCCCCGGGGCGGAGCGCGCGCGCCGTGCCCTCGCCCGGCGGGAGCGAGAGGTCCTGCTGGAGCGCGGTCGAGAGGGTCTCGGTGCCGACCAGGAACGAGCGGATGGACCGCAGCTGCCCGCCGTCCACGAGGATCAGGTTCGTGGTGCGCGCGCCGATCTCGACGAGCACCACCGAAGGCGTCTGGGCGAAGACGCCCGAGGCCTCGCACGCCGTGAAGAGGGCCGTGGCGTCGAGGTCCACGCTCGCGGGCTCGACGCCCGCCCGGCGCAGGACGCCCAGGTCCTCGGCGAGGTCGGCCTTCGGGGCCGCCATCACGAGCACCTGGCTGCCCTCCTTCGTCTCCGCGATCTTGGCCCAGTTGACGACGACGTCCTCGATGGCGCGGCCGTGGAGGTGGTTCTCCGCCTCGAACGGGATCACCTTGGCGATCTGGTCGCGCTCCCGGAACGGGACCTGCACCTCGCGGAAGATCGACGAGCCCGCGTCGAACGCGGCGCACACGTCGTCCCGGCCCACCTTGGCCTCGGAGAAGGCCTTGCGGATCGCGTCCGCACGGGCGGCCGCACCCTCCTCGCCCGCGCCGTCGGGGAGGTCCCGCACGATCAGGCGCGTGACCTTGAAGGCCTTCGCCGATCCCGAGAGCTCCACGAGCTTGAGCGTCTTGGTGCCGACGTCGAGGCCGACCGCACGCGCCATCCGAGACCTCCGTCCGGTCGGCGGGGCCTGCGGGCCCCATCCAGCCGGAACGCGGGAGTATACGAGGACGGGCCCGCCCCGCCCCCGTCGGATCGCCCAGCATGCCCCCGGGCGGGCGGACGACCCCTACGTTTCTGCTATCGGCCCGCCGCCGGAGGGCGAGCCGGCCCCGTCAGCGGGATCGGTCGGAGAGCACCCGCTGGATGCGTTCGTTGGCATGGTCGGCCAGCGACTTGAACTGCTCCTGGTGCTGCGTGCGCAGCTGGCGCAGGAGGTCGGCGAGGCGCTGGTCGTACTCGCGCAGCGCCGAGCGGACCTCCTCCACCTCGGTGGGGCCGAGGTCGTAGTACTCGCGGTACATGCGGACCTTCCCCTCGAGGACCGGGTCCACCGGCGCGTCGGCGGAGGCGCCGACCCCCTTCGCCTCCGCCACGAAGAAGCCGACGGACAGCCCGGCGAGCAGGGCGAGGAGCGCGACGACCGTCAGGGTGCGGACCATGGGATCACCTTCCTCCCGTCGTGGGCCGCACGGCCCTCACCGGCTGGTCCGACAGCGCCGCGGACAGCTCCCGCGCGAGGCGGGCCTCGGTCAGGTCCTCCACGCGGGGCGCGACGCGGGGCGCGGCCGAGCTCGTGCGCACGTGGACCGAGCCGGCGACGCCGCACGCGAGCAGCAGG
>CAZJJQ010000396.1:0-4382 GCA_964546345.1 uncultured Planctomycetales bacterium | reverse complement strand
CGTCGCCGACCTCGCGGCGGCGACGCCGATCGACACGCTCGTCGCGCGCCTGCGCGCCGCGGCGCCGCCGGGCACGGACGTGAGCGCGAAGGGCTCGTCCGCCATCGTCGTCCGCGGCACGCCGGAAGCGCACGCCAAGGTCGGCGCCTGGCTCGCCGAGCTGCGGATGGACGCGGCGGCACCGAAGTAGGGCGACCCGTTCCGGGAATGCTGGGGGCGGCGGGGGCGGAGGCGGGGTCCCTCCCCCCCGCGCCCCCCACCTCCCGGGCATGACCGCGCCCCGTCCCGGAACCCGCTCCGGGCCCCCAGCGACCCTGGGGTACGATCCGGACATGGAACACGTCATCGAGCAGGCGAAGCGTCTGGCCGAGGCCATCGCCACCAACGAGCGCACCCTGGCCTTCCAGAAGGCCGCCGCGGCGGTCGATGCCGACCCGGTCGCGAGCCGGCTCCAGCAGGAGTATGCGGAGGCCGTGGACGAGATGCGCCGCCTCGAGGAGGCCGGCGGGCCCATCCCGCCCGAGCCGAAGCGGCGGTTCGCGACGGCGGCGGACGCGATCCGGAAGAGCCCGCTGCTTCAGACGATGCTGAAGGCCCATGCGGGGTACATGGAGCTGATGGAGGCCGTGCAGACGGTGCTCCAGGGCGGGCCCGAGGAGGGCGAGCACGAGCACGGCCCGGGCTGCAGCCACGACCATGGGCACGATCACGGTCACGATCACGGCCATGACCACGGGCACGACCATGGTCACGGGCACGGTCCGGGCGGGGCGGACGAGGGCAAGAGCGGCAAGGGCGGCCCGATCCTCTGGACGCCGTAAGCGCCTCGTGAAGGTCAAGCAGCTCCCCGCGGACTTCGTCGTCGAGGAGCGCGCCGACCTTCAGGCCACCGACGAGGGGCGGTTCAGCGTCTACAAGCTGCGCAAGGAGGGGATCGGAACGCTCGAGGCGCTGCGGGCGCTGCGGCGCGCGTGGCGCGTGGGGCCGCGCGACGTGGGGTTCGGCGGGCTCAAGGACCGGCACGCGGTGACCGTGCAGTGGGTGACGATCCCCAACGGGCCGCGTCGGAACCTCGAGGAGAAGGCGTTCCGGCTGACGTACGAGGGGCGCAGCGACGTCCCGATGTCGCGGATGGTGCTGTCGGGGAACGCGTTCCGCATCCGGCTGCGCGACCTGTCGCGGGAGGAGGCGGAGCGGCTCGCGGGGCGGCTCACGGCGGTGGCGGCGGCGGGCCTGCCGAGCTACTTCGACGACCAGCGGTTCGGGAGCCTGCGAGGGGGCGGAGGCTTCAGCGTGCTCCACCTCCTGCGCGGGGACGCCGAGGCGG
This sequence comes from uncultured Planctomycetales bacterium, assembly GCA_964546345.1. Lineage (GTDB taxonomy): Bacteria > Planctomycetota > PLA2 > PLA2 > JAEUHO01 > JAYTCP01. The sequence continues at coordinate 3,055 of CAZJJQ010000396.1, read as the reverse complement.
CGCTCAAGGCGGTCATCGCCTCGCCGTCGCGCGAGGATCGGGGAGCGGTGCGCGAGCGGAAGAAGCGGATCCGCGCGGCGTGGCCCGACCTGGGCCCCGTGATCGGGGCGCTGGCGGGGTCCCCCATGCGGAATCCGGCGGTGCACCTCGCGAAGTGCCCGGGCGACTTCGAGGGCGCGTTCGCCACGCTCGACCGCGAGGAGCGGCGGCTGTACGCGAGCGCGTGGCAGAGCGCGGTGTGGAACCGCGCGGTGTGCCGGCGCGTGTCCGAGCTCGTGGGCGACGGCGACCGGATCGCGATCCCGAGCCCCGTGGGGGCGTTGATCTTCCCGAAGGACCCGGCCGTGCTGGGGGCCTTCGAAGGGCAGTCGTTGCCGCTGCCGGCGCCCAAGACGCACGCGGACGACCCGGCGTGGCAGGCGGCGCTCGAGGCCGCTCTCGCCGAGGACGGCCTCACCCTCGACCGGCTCGAGCTGAGCCGGCGCGTGGCGCTCGACCTGCGCCCGACGAAGCGCGCGATCCTGTTCCGTCCCGACGACGCGGTGGCGAAGGGCCCCCTCCCCGACGAGACGGCGCCGGGCCGCTTCCGTCTCGACCTCGCCTTCACCCTCGGCCGGGGGCTCTACGCGACGCTTCTCCTCAAGCGCCTCTCCTACGACATCCCGGGCCCCAAGTCCTTCGCGTGACCGGGGCGCATCGCGCGTGACTACGGCTTGCTCAGGCGCTCCACCGCGTGCTTCACGTCCTCGTCGGGGTCGTCCCCGCCGAGCTCGAGGTACTTGCGGAAGTGGTCGAGCGCGCCGTTCTTCTCGTCCATCAGATCGAGGAGCTCCGCGAGGTCCCGGTGGGGCAGCGGCAGCTTCGGGTCGGCGGCGACGGCCGCCTCGTAGGCCTTCTTCGCGTCCTCCTGCTTCCCCTGCTCCTCGAGCACCCACCCGCGCCCGAGGTGGCCGAGCGCGTACCCGGGCTCGAGCTCGCAGGCCTTCCCGAACGCGGCCAGCGCATCCTCGAACTTCTCGCTCTTGAGCGCGACGCGCCCGGACGTGAACCACGGCTGGGGGTCCTTCGGATACCGCGCCTTGATCCACCCCGCCTCCTCGTCGGCCTGCCCGAGCTTGCCCAGCGAGAAGAGCACGCCCGAGAGCATCCGGTGCGCCTCCACATGGTCGGGCGCCTCCTTCAGCACGGCCCGGTAGGCACGTTCGGCCGCCACCCAGTCGGCCTCCTCCTCTTCCACGACGCCCAGCTGGAGCCACACCTCGAGCAGGTCCGGATCGCGCTTGCGAGCCTCCAGGAGCACCTTCTTCGCCTCCTTCACCTTCCCGACCGCGAGGAGCAGGCATCCCTTGTCGAGGTAGAGCGCACCCCAGGTCGGCCGCAGCTCGAGGGCCTGGTCGAGCAGCCGTCCCGCAGCGAGGGTCTTCCCCGAGAGCTCGAGGCACCGCGCCTTCGCCCGCAGCCCACGCACGTCCTCCGGGGAGGCCTTCATCGCCGCGTCGGCGGCCGCGTCCGCGCCCGCGTAGTCCCCCGCGGCGAGCCGCAGCACGCACCGCAACGCGTTCGCCTCCGCCCGCACCGAGGGCCGCCCCGCCTCCCGCGCCTCGTCCAGCATCCGCTTCGCCGTCTCGGGATCCCCGACCGCCCACGCGACCTCGGCCCGCGCCACGAGGAACGTCGGCGCGCGCCCGCGCCCGAGCGCCTCGTCCGCCGCGGCCGCGGCCTCCCCGAAGCGCCGCAGCCCGAGCAGCACGTCCACCCACAGCCGTCGCGCCTCGGCCGCGTCGGGATGCCCGGCCACGTACGCCGCCAGGCACCGCGCGGCCGCGTCCCGACGCCCGGCCGCCTCCTCGAGGCGCGCCTCGAGGAGCGTCGTCTCCTCGCGCGTCGGCGCGTGCCGCTTGAGGCGGCCGAGCGTGACGGCGGCCGAGGGCAGCTTGTCGTTCGAGAGCGCCGCGAGGCCCAGGTCGTAGAGCGCCGGCGCCGGATCCGAGAGCGCCGGAAGCAGCCGCCCGAGCAGGCCCTCGACGTCCTTGCGCTCCGCGAGCCGCGCCACGAGGTACTGCGCGACGGGCTCGCGCGGCTCCGAGAACGCCGCGAGCGTCTCCTCGGTCAACGCCTTGCGCTCCCCGGCCTCGAGCCGCAGGTCCTGGTAGAGCCGCGCCTGCCACGGGTCGAGGGTGCCCGCCCGATAGCCCTCCGCGAGGCTCTTCACCGTCCCCGCGGCATCGCCCGCACACACGCGCACGAAGGGGTCCCGCGGATCCTCCGCCCGCACCCGCGGGGCGACGGCGAAGGCCGCCGCGACGAGCGACAGCGCGAGGGGGACGGCCTGACGCACACGCACGGAGGGCACCCGGGGATCCGGAGAGGGACGGAAGGCGCAGCGAGGGGGAAGGTGGGGGGCGCGGGGGGAGGGAGCCCACCCGACGCGTCCGGGCCCGCCCTCGTGCCTCGCGGGCCCGGACGGCTCCCGCGTGCCCGTGGCGCCGCTACGACGTCGGACGAGCTACCAGTCGCGGTGCCGCGCCCGGCGCAGGTTGTCCCGACGCAGGGCGTCGTTCTGAAGGCCGATGCCCTGGGCCGCCGACTTCGCGCCCCGCTTGCCGGCGCCGCGACGTCCGCCCCCGCCGCCGCCACCGCCGCCCCCACCGCCGCCGCCGCGAGCGTCGGCGAAGGGAGCGAAGGTCGCGAGCAACAGCGAGGCGACGACGGCGACCGCCGTACGGCGAACCATGGGCCACCCTCCCGAGGGACCCCGCCATCATGGCAAACGGCGCCCCGCAGGTCCACGGTTGCGAATCCGACCTCGCCGACCGATTCCCTTCGATCCCCGTCCATACCTCCCCGTCCCCCACCGCGGGCGCCCTCCCCGTCGGGGGGGCTCCCGACCGCGCCCCGGGCCCGTACGATGCGCGGATGCGCGCGCGCCTCTCCCTCGTCGCAGGTCCCGCCGTCGGCCTCGTGGCCCTCGGGCTCGCCATGCCCCCCGGGGCCCGGGCCGACGTGCCCCCTCCGCCCCCGGCGCCCCCCACCTCCCCGGGCGGGACCGGCGCCG
>CAZJJQ010000395.1:0-4383 GCA_964546345.1 uncultured Planctomycetales bacterium | reverse complement strand
CCGAGGTCTACGACGCCTTGGGGCAAGGCGCCGTCGCGGGGGTGCAGCGACGGATCGCCGGCGCGGTGCGAGCGCCCCGGGTCGAGGTCGCCCCCGCCTGACGGGTGGCGGGGGGGCTCGGTAGACGGAGGGCAAGGGCGCCTCTTCGTCGCCCGATGCGGGCGGAACCGTGCGCCGTGTACCGGCGCAGCGCACGGCCCGCACGATCCCCAGGCCCTCCGGGACCTTCGCAGGGGGCGCGCCTCGCGGGGCCCTCCCGCCCCGCTGCCCCCTCCTTCCGTTCGTGAAATGGCCCGGGGCTCCGGCGGTCGGGGCGCGTGAGGAAGTCGCGAACGCGAGGCGCGTGCCCCCGACGCAAGGCGGTGGTGTCCCCGACCGACCGGGCTCGATTCCGGCGGCTCGCGCAAGGCCGAGTGGCGTGGCCGAGGTACGGGGAGCGACCTGCGGCGGCGAGGAGGTCGTATCTGGACCCCGAACCCCATGCGAGCCGCCGCGTGGCACGAGCTCCGAACGCGAGCCCGTACGTCCCGCCGGCGATTCCTTCACCGTCCCTCGGTCCGCGAGGGATCGCCGCGGTCGGCGTTGTCCATCCGGTTGCCCCACGGAGGCTACCGGCCATGCGACGCGCTCCCGCCCCCGACCTCTCGTCCTCGCGACCGCGCCGTGCGCGCCGCGCGCCCCGGCTGCTCGGGGGCCTTTGCGCGGGCGCGCTGGGCCTCGTCGTGTCGGCTTCGCTCGTCTCGTGCGGGGGTGGCGGGACCGCGGCGGGGCAAGCCCTCCCCGGCGTGGTCCTCGTGGGGTTCTCTCAGGCCTCCGCCGACAACGTGTCGCTCAACACCGTCCTCGAGTTCCGCTTCAGCAGCCCCATCGACCCGCAGTCCGTGAGCCCCGACTCGATCCAGGTCCGCGAGGGGCCGACCTTCGGACGCAACGCCCCCGGCCGGTTCGTGGTCCAGGCGGACCGCGTGCTGTTCGAGCCGGCGTTGCCGGGCCTGTGCGACCTCTCCGACGCGGGCTTCCGACCGGGCATCGAGTACCACGTGACGTTCGTGGGGCACCCGGAGGTGTTCTCGCTCCGCAGCCTGGCCGGCGATCCCCTGACGGCGACGGTGGTCGAGAGCTTCCACACGCTGCCCGACACCTCCCCCGACCTGTTCCGGGACCACGTCCCGGGCACGGCGCCGTATCTGATCGCCTCCTCGCCGCGGGACGGCGCCCATCCCCTCTCGCCGTCCCCGATCGTGGACGCCGTACGCGTGCGACCGGGCAACGAGGTGGTCCTCGACTTCAGCGAGAACCTCGACCCGTGCTCCATCACGGAGGACTCGGTCCACCTCGCGCAGTACGAGGTGGGAGATCCGGCGCTCGGCTTCGTGCCCGCGACCGACTCGACGCCGCAGGACCCCTACACCTGGGGCGGAGGCACCGTCCTTCCCACGCCGACGCGCATCCGGTGCGACGTCTCGCTCGTGCAGACGCCGCTCCGCACCCGCATCACGCTGCACCCGGTCTTCGACCAGTTCCCCGACGACGCGCTCCTCGTGGCGACGATCACGAACGGCGTCCGCGACCTCGCCGGGACCGCCTGCATCCCGGCGACCGTCGCTTTCGTGACCGAGAACCTCTCGCCTCGGACCACGGCGAAGACGTTCCAGTTCACCGGGAAGCCCGGCGACTTCGAGGCCCTGGTGGACGAGTCCACTGCCGACGTGTCCACCTCGCGGTCGCCCGGGCTCGCGCAGGGCTGGCTCCTGTTCGCCGGCGACGGCGACAACGGGACGAACCTGAACTTGCCCTCGGGACCCCAGGGAGGCCTCAGCCCCGCGGGGTGCACCTCGCCCGCGTTCCAGGCCAACGACGCGCGGCCCGACGACTTCGATCCGGCCTCCGACGTCGTCCTCAGCAGCGGCGCGTCCACGAACACCTGCATCAACGACACGGACGGGTCCACGGCGGTGGTGTTCGAGTTCCGCTCGTTCCGCGTGCGCAACGGCGTCACCGTGAGGATCACGGGCGCCAACCCCGTCATCTTCCTCGTGAGCGGCGACGTGCTGGTCGAGGCGGGCGGCCGTATCCTCGCGCGAGGCGACGGGCTGGGAGGCTCCCCCCAGGGCGCCGGCGGCAGCGCGGTGAACGCCACGGGCACCGGCACCTACGCGGGCGGTGTCGGGGTCGCGGGCGGCGGCTCGGGAGGGGCCTCCCGCTACAACGCCCTGCAGCCCACCTTCGGGGACAACGGCGCCCCGGGGCGGGGCAGCCCCGATGCGGGTCTCCCTGCGGGCAGCGGCGGGACGGGGGCCGTCCTCGTGGGGCCCGGCCGCGGTGCCACGTCCATCGCCACGAACAGCCAGCCCAATCTGGGCGCGCACAATCGCAACGGCATCGGCGGAGGCGGCGGTGGCCACGCGCTCCCCGGCGGCGACGGCGGCGCCCTGGGCTCCGGCACCAGCCCGTGGAGCCTGGACGCCGCCGATCCGGACGGGCGCGGCGGTGCCGTCTACGGGACCACGCGCCTCGAGAAGGCGGAGGCCGGATCCGGCGGTGGGGGCGGCGGGTCGGTCCGTCCGACCCCCTGGAACACCGGCGGGCTGTCCGCGGGCGGAGGCGGCGGCGGCGCGGGCGGAGGCTTCATCGACTTCACCGCGGGCGGAGGGATCTCGATCTTCGGGGAGATCGACGCCGCGGGCGGCCGCGGCGGCGCCGGGTCCAACGACACGTTCGTCGGCGGCGGCGGCGGCGGGGGAGGCAGTGGGGGGGGCATCCGGCTCCTCACGCCGCACGACATCGTGCTCTCCTCGACGACGAAGCTCTCGGCGGCCGGAGGTGTCGGCGGCGCCGCGGGGATGGAGCTCAACCCTCCCGTTGCGCCGCAGAATCCGGGCGGCCGGGGCGCGGACGGACGGATCGTGCTCGAGGACGGCGACTCGATCGTGAGCGGGCTGAGCGCCGCGACGGTCATCCCCAACGCCGGCTCCTTGGGCGGGTTCGTGCGCGGGACGTTCGATCCGCAGCGCTTCAAGGGCGGCGGCCTGCGTCCCCTGGCGGTGAGCGCCATCCTCGACGTGGGGCCTCTCTCCCCCAGCTACCTGGCGCCCAGCCAGTCCTACGTCGGCACCCCCGTGCCGGCTCCCGGTGCGCCGAGGCTCGACTTCACCGCCGGCATCCCCCAACGGACGAGCCCCGGCGTCGGTCGTACGGGCATCTACCTGGAGGCCCGGGCGTTCCGTGCCGACGCGAAGGGGCACGTGTCGCTCCCCACCGCGACCCCCTGGGTGTCCGTCGGCTCGTTCGTGGACTCCGGACTCGAGACGCAGCCCACCTGGCTCTCCGGGGTCCGTCCCGCCGACGCTCCCGTCCAGCCCGACAGCACCACCGGCACCCTCGTGGACCTATCGGGCCGGCCGTTCCTCCAGCTGCGGGTGACCTTCTACCTTGCCCAGGGCTCGGGTCCGGAGGACCCCGGGCCGTACCTCGACCGGTGGGACCTCTGGTTCCAGCACGATCAGTAGCCGCGCACGGCCGTCCACGGGCCCCCCGAGCCCTGGGGGCCTCCACCCTCCGCAGCGGGCCGGGGGTGCGAAGCGCCGATCCCCGCCAGGGACCTGACGCGGGGCGCGCCGGTGCGACCCGCGGGGCGGACAGGGCCGTCGGGCTTCTTCGGGAGGTGAAGGAGGGGAGATGGCGTCGGCCGGGCCGGGTAGTCCCCGGGGCGGTAGCCGCTCCGGGAGGGTGGGGGCGCGGGGAAGGGAGGGAATCCGGGCGGCTCGGATGCGTTCCTCGGGTGTGTGGGGAGGGGGGGGCATGCCGGGGGGGGCTCGTGTTCTGGGCCCAGACCGTGCGAAATCGCACGTGCCGGGCGGGTTCCCGTGCGCGGCACCGGCACGGCACGATCTCCGCAAGTCCTTCATGTGAAACAAGTTGCGACGAACACGCCGGGGGGGATCGGGTTGGCGCGCCCCTTGCCATGGGGGTGTCGGGAGAACCGCTTCCCCGGTTCCTCCCTGATGGACATCGTCCAGGGCCCGTGCCCCTCGGAGTGCGCCTCGATGATCGACGCCCGCAAGATTCGACTCGGCCGGCTCGCCGCCAGCCTCCTCACCGTCACCGGCCTCACCCTAGGGGGTGTGGGTTGTGGTGGATCGGGTGGATCTGCGACGGGGGCGACGTTGCCCGGGGTGGTGCTGATCAACTTCCTCCAGTCCAACCAGGACAACGTGCCGCTCAACCGGGTGCTCGAGTTCCGGTTCAGCAGTCCGATCAACCCGAACACGGTGAACCCGGACTCGATCCAGGTGCGCGCGGGACCGTTGTTCGGTCAGGCGGTGGCGGGGCGGTTCGTGGTGCAGGGGGACGTGGTGCTGTTCGAGCCCCAGATCCCGGGTC
>CAZJJQ010000394.1:0-4399 GCA_964546345.1 uncultured Planctomycetales bacterium | reverse complement strand
GGGGACCACTCCCAGGCGATCCGCCAGCATGCCGGGCGCAAGGGCTGGCCGAACCACCGCCCCCCGCTCGATCCGGAGGCGGACGGAGCGCCCGCGTCGGCGGCGCAGCTGCTCGAGGGCTGCGTGTTCCTCTGCAGCGCACGGCTGCAGTCCAGCGAGCTCCCGTCGGCGCTGCGCTCGAAGTACGAGGGCATCCTTCTCCACGCGACGCTCGACCTCCTCAACGTGCCGCACGGAGGGCTCCGCAAGCTCGTGGACGCGAAGGGCGGCCCGGTGGCCCCGCCGAAGGGGCTCTCGAAGGGGAAGGGCCCGCGACGCAAGGAGCCGGACTCGCGGGACCTCGCCTGGGGGCAGGTGCAGACCTGCCACGGCATCCTGTCCAAGCTCACGCACACCGCCTCCGACCTCGCCGCTGCGCTGAACGCGATCCAGCACCTCGACGATCCGACGTAGGCCCGCCCGGCGAGGCTCCCCGGCGCGTGCGCCCGTTGCCCAGGCGCCGCGGCCACGCGTCGGGGGGTGGCGTTGGGTAGAATCCCCGTGTGGGACTGCTCCGACCTCCGCCGGGCCTCCGCCAGGGAGCCTCGCTCCGTTCCATCCCCACGAACTGGGAGACGCTGCGGGGCATCGACGATCGAACGACCGTCGGCTGGGAGTCGAAGTGGGAGGCGTTGATCCGCACCTATCGGGAGCCCATGGTGCGCTACGCGGGGCGCATCCTGCGGGCGAGCCTCGGGCCTCGATTCGACCTCACGGACGCCGAGGACTGCGTGGACGGCTTCCTGGCCGCCTGCGTGCGCGGCCCCGTGCTCTCCGCGGCCGACCCTCGCGTGGCGCCCTTCCGCGCGTTCCTCCAGGACCGGCTCCGCAAACACGCCCTCAAGTACGCCCGGGCCGCGCGGGCACAGAAGCGCCGACCCTCGGGACCGAGGGCGCTGCTGTCGGTCGAGGCCCTCGCCGAGGTGGGGGTCGAGCCCGCCGCGCCCGCGGTGGACGCGGAGTTCGATCGGGAGTGGGTGGAGGCGCTCTACGGCGAGGCCCTCCGACGCCTTCGGGCGGCGCCCCGACGCGCCCGCTACGCCGTCGTCGTGGACGCCCTCCGGCGCGGCACGGATCTCCCGGACGTGAGCGCCAGCGACCGCCACCGGGCGCGCGCCGCGTTCGCGCGCGCCTTCCGCGACGCCCTCGCCGACACGTTGCCGCACGCGGCCTTCGAGGCCGAGGAGTGGCAGGCGCTCGCGCGCTACCTTCCGTAGGGCCGGCAGGGACGGCTGCGGTGACCCAGGCCGAGCGGCGCCGGCCGAGGTCGCCGCCGAGGTTCTTGCCCAGGCCCGGCCCCGACCTCCTCCGGAAGGGGCACCGCGCCTGCGCCGCGAGGCTTGCGGCGGGGGGGACCGAGGCCGACGATGGGGGGGTGTCCGCCTCCGTCCCCCCCTCCGAGCTGGTGCCGGGCTCGCTGCTGGCCGACCGCTATCGCGTCGAAGCGTTCGTGGGCCGGGGGGGCTCGTCGTCGGTCTACCGAGCCTTCGACACGTCCGCGGGGCGCGCCGTGGCGGTGAAGCTGCCGGAGGCGTCGAGCCTGCGCCGGGCGGTGGACCGGGAGCGCTTCCGTCGCGAGGCGGCCTGGCTCCTGCGCGTCGAGCACCCCCACGTGCTCCGGGTGCTCGAGGTGGGCGCGGTGGACGGGCGCCCCTTCCTCGTGCTCGAGCTCGCCGAGGGAGGGACGCTCGCGGATCGGATCCGCCGCGAGGGGCGGGGCGACCCGCCTCGGCTCGGGGTCCGGGATCTCCGCGACTGGTTGCCGGCCGCGGCGAGGGCCTTGGATCACCTCCACGCCCAAGGCGTGCTGCATCGGGACGTGAAGCCGGGCAACCTGCTCTTCGACGCGGACGGCCGGGTGCGGGTCGGCGACTTCGGCACGGCGAAGGCCCTGGGCGGCGAGAGCAGCCTCACGCCCGACGGCTTCGCGATCGGGACCCCCGACTATCTCGCTCCGGAGCAGCTCCGCGACCTGCCGCTCGGCCCTGCGTGCGACCAGTACGGCCTGGCCGCCACCACCTACGAGGCCCTGGCGGGCCGTCCGCCCTTTCCGCGGGCGTCGCTGGGACGTCTGCTCCTGCTGAAGACGACCTCGGAGGCCCCCCCGCTTCCCTCCTCCGTCGAGGGGGCCACTCCGGGGCTGGTCGCCGCCTTCGCACGCGGGCTCGCGCGCGACCCGGCGGCGCGTTTCCCGAGCTGCTGCGCGTTCGCGGACGCCGTGCTCGAGGCCGCGGGGGGGACGCAGGGGGAGACACCCCGGGAGAGGCCGCGCACCGGAGATCCTCGGTCGCCGGATCCGGAGGGCCGGGCGCCGTAGCGAGCGGTGCCCCTCCTCCGCGTGTCCCCCCGGCCCCCCGCGCCCCCCGCCTCCCCCCCCGGATCGCCCCGTGGCGCGCGGCCCTCGGCACCCGCCGCGGCGCACGGGGCTATCATGCCCGCCCCCCCCGGCCCTTGCGCCCGGGTCCCGTGCCGAGGGGGCATGGCCCTGACCCACGTCTTGTGGAAGGCGGAGCCGCACGGCACTGCCCCGTCCTCCCTTCGGAGATGCGCATGACCCGACCCGCGAGCGTGGTGGACCAGGAGATGGACGTGATCTGGGCGGAGATCCGCGCGGCGCAGGAGCGCATCGCGGCACTGCGCAAGGAGCGCGAGCCGGAGCCGGTGGCGGACTACCTGCTGACCGGCTCGGACGGGGCGCCGGTGTCCCTGTCGGCGCTGTTCGGCGCGAAGCGCGACCTCGTCCTGATCCACAACATGGGACGGAAGTGCCCCATGTGCACGACCTGGGCGGACGGGTTCCACGGCGTGCGCCACCACATCGAGGATCGCGCGGCGCTGGTCCTCTCGTCGCCGGACGAGCCGGCGGTCCAGCGCGAGTTCGCGGCGTCGCGCGGGTGGGGCTTCCGCATGGTCTCGACGAAGGACACGACCCTCGCGGCGGACCTCGGCTTCCGCGACAAGGAGGGGCGCCACTGGCCGGGGGTCTCGGTCCTGTGGAAGACCGACGACGGGAAGGTCGTGCGCGTCGGCTGGTCGGGCTTCGGGCCCGGCGACGAGTTCAGCCCCGTGTTCAACCTCCTGCCGATGATGAAGGACGGCCAGGGCGAGTGGTGGCCGCAGATCACGTACGGCGGGGGAGCGGCCGCGAAGACGCCGTAGGGCGGGGGTCGTGAAGACATCGCCGTCGGCCGGCGCGCCTCAGAGCTCGTGAAGAAATCGCCTTCGCTCGGTTTCGGGGGGCCAAGCCCCCGGAAACCCGCTCGGCGCGCGGTCCCTGCGGGCCCGCGCTTCGCGGCTGTGCGGAATCTTCGATTCCTTCACAGCCTCTCACCGGCCGCGAGGCGCCTTCCTCGGCGGCGCCGCCAGCACGCGGCGGACCCGGCCGACGAACGCCTTTGCGGTGACGCCCTCCGCCGAGGGCGCGTAGCCGCACAGGAGCTCGCCCAGCGCGGCGTCGAGGGCCCGCTCCCCGGGGAACTCCGCCAGGAGCCTCCCGATCTCGGCGACGGCCTCCTTGCGCTCCGTCGCCTTCGTCGTCCGCGCATAGGCCCGGACCGCCGCGTAGGGCGTGTCGCCGTGCAGGTCCCAGTCCTGGTGGAGGTAGGCCGCGAACAGCCGAGCGAGGCGGGGATAGCGCTCGAGGAGGGCGTCGTTCACGGGAGGCTCACGTAGGCGGTCACGATGTGGAAGCCCTCGGGGAACCGGCGCGTCGGCGCGATCACCACGACGACGCTCCTCGCGCCCGCGGGCTCCCCACGGTCCCGCCGCAGCACGCGGCCGACGGGGGCCTCGAGGGTGGCGCGGAAGGCCTCGGTCCCGTCCGGGCGACCGGCGAGCCAGGAGGCGACCTCGGCGCGGCGGCGGTAGAGCACCTCGGCGACGGCGCGGTCGGCGGTGGCGAGATCGGTGAAGGTCGAGACCTCGCGTTTGGCCTCGGCCGAAAGACGGCGTCGCAGCTCCTCGGAGGACAGCCCGACGTGACGGTCGAGCGTGTGCCCTCCCTGCACGTCCTCGTGCGCGCGCAGGCTCCCGCCGGGGATCGCGTCGGCCGGCGCCGCGCTCGCGGGGGCATACCCCCGACTCGGGGAAGGCGGCGCCTTCGGGGCCTCCCCGCGCGGGACCGGCGCCGGCAGCGTCGCCGTGCCGCCACCGGTCCCCTTCGCGCCGTCTTGGGCGTCCGTCGTCGCGCGGCCTTCGAACGCCCCCTGCGCCCACGCGAGCACGAGGGCGAGCGCGACGAGGCCGACGATCGCCCAGGGGCCCTTGCCCGGGCGTAGAGGGACCGATGTCGAGGACATGGGGATTGTGAAGAAGTCGCCATCGGGACGTACGGGCTCGCTTTCGGGGCTCGTGCCGCGCG
>CAZJJQ010000393.1:0-4404 GCA_964546345.1 uncultured Planctomycetales bacterium | reverse complement strand
GGTCCACCTGCTCGATGGTGCGGCCGGTGTGCTTGGAGAGGATGCGCGACAGGGTGGCCTTCGCCTCGAGGATCTCCTCGGCCTCGATCTCGATGTCCGCCGCCGTGCCCTGGGCGCCTCCCCAGGGCTGGTGGACCATGATCCGGGCGTGGGGGAGCGAGAACCGCTTGCCGGGGGTCCCGGCAGCCAGCAGCACCGCCGCCATGCTCGCCGCCATGCCGACGCACACCGTCTCCACCGGGCAGGAGACGTACTGCATCGTGTCGTAGATCGCGAGCCCGGCCGACACGCTGCCGCCCGGGCTGTTCACGTACAGGTGGATGTCGCGCGCCTTGTCCGCCTTCTGCAGGTAGAGGAGCTGGGCGATCACCGAGTTCGCCAGCCCGTCCCCGATGGGGGAGCCGATGAAGATGATCCGGTCCTCGAGGAGCCGGCTGTAGATGTCCCAGGAGCGCTCGCCCCGGCCCGTGCGCTCGACGACGACCGGGATGTAGTACTCGGAGCGGAGCGGCTCGGGGAGCTCGAGGCCGTCGCGGAAGGTGGGCTCGCGCATGGGGGAATCCTCGGGGAAGGTCCGGATCCTAACGGCTGCGGCTGGGGAGCGGGCGGAGGGCGCACCCGACCGACGGACCAGGAGCAGGCGGGGAGCCGGGCCGCGGTCGCAGGCCTCTACCTCTCGTCCACGAGCTTCGAGGCGGTGCGCAGGGCGGCGCGCGCCTTCTCGTGCCGCAGGTGGGTCCGAAGCTCCGTGAGCCTCGACGGCTCCTCCTGGAAGTACTGGATGATCTCGCCCGCCGAGCGCCCGTTGTCGCGGGCGATCTGCTCGACGGCGCCCAGGAGCTCGGGCTCGCCGACCTTCACGTCCTCGGCCTCGGCGATCTTCTCGAGCACGAAGTGGCGGCGCAGGTCGGCCTCCACCTTCGCCTTCACCTCCGCCTCGTCGCCCGTGACGTCCTTAGCCACGGCATCGTCGCCTTCGCCCTCGGCCTGGGCCTCGACGCGTCGGCGCTCGAGCCATCCCTCGACCGCGTTCGCGACCACGTCGGCGGGGAGGTCGAACGACACCCGCGCGAGCAGGGTGTCGAGCAGGCGCGCCTCGGCCAGCTTCTCGCGCTCGCGCTCCCGGGCGCGCAGGATCTTGCGGCCCACGTCCTTGCGCAGCTCCTCCACGTCGTCGAGGTCGTGGCGCTTGAGGAAGGCCTCGTCGAGATCGGCGGGGCGGAACCGCTTCACGTCCTTCACCTCGAGCGTCAGGTCGAACTCCTTGCCCGCGATCGCGGTCCGCTCGTCGTCCGGGGCCGCACGGCCCTTGAGCAGGAACGTGGCGCCGGCCGTCGCGCCGAGGATCTTCTCGTCGAGGCCGTCGATCACCACGCGGTCGAGGACCCCGCCGCCGCCGACGCGGTAGTACGTGCCCTCCTCGGCGTGGAGGGGCTCCCCGCCCTCGCTCGCCTTCCAGTCGAACACCGCGACGTCGTCGGCCGCCAGGCCCGCCTCGGAGGGCATCAGGGTGCCCTCGGCGAGCCGCAGGCGCTCGACCCCCGCGTCCACGTCGGCGTCCGACACGCTCACCGCGGGGACCGCGACCTCGAGCCCCTTCCAGTCGCCCAGCTCGAACTCGGGCCGGGTCGTCACCTCGAGGGTGAACTCGAACGCCTTCGACGGGTCGAGCGCGACCTTCTCCACGTCCACGGTGGGCTGGGTCAGGGGCGCGACCTTCTTCTCCTCCACCATCGCCTTGTACGCCGACTCGACGATCTTGCCCTTGACCTCCTCGAGGACCTGCGGCCCGAAGCGCGACTCGAGGAGCTTGCGCGGGGCCTTCCCGGGGCGGAACCCCGGCATCGTGACCTGCTTGTTGATCTCCCCGTACTTCGCGTCCACCTCCGCGCGCACCTGCTCGGGCGGGATCACCACCGTGACCTTCTTGCGGCACGGGGCGAGCTCTTCGACGCGAAACTCCATGGGCGACTCCGGAGGGGGGGGGCCCTCCGACTCCGGAGGGCGCCGCGGGGCAGGGAGGGGGAGGGTATCGCCCCTCGCGACCTGGACGAAGGATCGCCGGGCCCAGCGACTCCGTCCCGCCGGCGGCGACCCGTCCCCCGGGGCGGAGGGCGCCGGGAGGAGGGGGGCGCGGGGGGAGGACCGAGGTCCCGCGCCCCCCGCGCCCCCCGACTTCCTCCACGGATTCCTTCTTGCGACGTCCTCGGCGTCGGGTAGGCTCCCGACGTGGACGCAGGGGCCTCCTGGGCGCCTCGCCTGGGGCAGCCGGACGCAGCCGGGCCGACGACTCGGCTCCCGCGACCGGCGGCCGCCGTCGAGCCGACCGTTTGGGCCCGCTGCCGGTTCGACGGTGCGTCGGACGGGCCCGCCGTCCGCCTCGGCCTGCGCCCGGACGCAGACGATTCCACCCTGCTCGCAGCGCGTGCTGCCGGCCGGACCTGCCGTGGAGACGCCGAGAGTCTTGAGAGGTGACGGCTCGCGCCTGGGCGGTGTGCTCGCGGTGGGTGGTCGTCGGCTCTGGGTTCGGGGTCGGCGTCCGAGGCGGGCCGGTGGCTCGAAGGCCTCGACGCCAGCGGGTCGTGAGAGCGCGTCCGGCGTGAGCGCGTGCGCAGCACGGGGCTCGGAAGGAAACCAGCAGGCACCAGGAAGATTCGAAGCAGGAACGAGGCGATGCTGTGCCCGACGACCTGGGGGTCGGCGGGGCCGCGGCCGACGTTCCGGTGCGCCCGGGGTACGGGCGCACGAGACGTGCTCGTGCGGTGGACGTGTCCGTGCGGCGGGCCCGGCGAGCCGGTGCCCACCGTCGGCGTCGCCCGTCGGGATGGGAGCGATCGCCGGAGCGTCCGGCGCGCTCGTGAAGTGCTCGGCTCGTGATGGACGGTGTCCGCGCGGCTGCCCGCCGAGGCGGCTGCGGGTCCTGTCGGCGAATCCTCGCCGCCGGGTGCCCGCTCCCGTGGACGCCCTGGGAGCTCTCGAGATGAACGACATGTCCATGCCCCTGCCGGGTGGCCGGCGACGCCGTCGGCGCCGCGGCGGCCGCAACCGCGGACGCGGTGGCGGCGGGATGTCCGGGGGGGGCGTCGGGATGCCGATGGAGGCGGACGGCTACGCGCCCGCCCCGATGGATGGCGACGGGGGCGGCTGGGCGCCCGGGCGTCCGGCGGAGGATCCGCTGCCGCCGCCGCCCACCGAGCCGTTCGTCCCGCCCACCCCGGCCGAGCTCTACAAGCTGCCGATCTTCGAGCTCATGCGCGAGGGCCACGGCTTCCTGCGCAGCCCGGCCAACCTGTACGCCCCGTCGCAGGACGACGCCTACGTGCCGGTGGGGATGGTGCGCCAGTACGGGTTCCGCGACGGCGTGGTGGTGGACGGCGAGATCGGCGCTCCGAAGCGTCCCGGCCAGAACCCCCAGCTGGTCCGACCCATCAGCATCGGCGGCGTGGCCGCCCACCTCTATCGCGAGACGAAGGCGTGGGAGAGCCTGACGGTGGTGGATCCCGATCGCAAGGTGGACCTCACCACCGGGGCGAACGACACCACCTGCCGCATCATCGACCTCATGTGCCCGATCGGGTTCGGGCAGCGCGGGCTCATCACCTCCCCCCCCCGCGCCGGCAAGACGATCATCCTCCAGAAGATCGCCCAGTCGATCATGCGGAACCACCCCGACGTCTACCTGCTGGTCCTGCTCGTGGACGAGCGGCCCGAGGAGGCGACGGCCATGCAGCGCGCCGTGGCCGGCGAGGTCGCGGTCTCGACCAACGACCGGCCGCCGGACAGCCACGTCCGGATCACCGAGCTGGTGCTCAAGAAGGCGAAGCGCCTCGTGGAGACCGGGCACCACGTCGTGGTGCTCATGGACTCGCTCACGCGCCTCGGTCGCGCCTACAACCTGCTCCAGCGGGGCGGGGGGCGCACCCTCACGGGCGGCCTCGACAGCCGCAGCCTCGAGCGGCCCAAGGCGTTCTTCGCCGGCGCGCGCAACGTGGAGCACGGCGGGTCGCTGACGATCCTCGCCACCGCCCTGATCGACACGGGCTCCAAGATGGACCAGCTGATCTTCGAGGAGTTCAAGGGCACGGGCAACATGGAGCTCGTCCTGGACCGCAATGCGGCCGAGCAGCGCATCTGGCCGGCCATCGACGTGAACAAGTCGGGCACCCGCAAGGAGGAGAAGCTCCTCCCCCCGAGCACGCTCGAGAAGCTCTACGTGCTGCGTCGCGTGCTCAACAAGGTCCACCCGCTCGAGGCCCTGCAGCTGCTGGTGGAGCGGATCGAGAAGACCGAGACGAACGCGGAGTTCCTCCGAGGCATCAACAAGGCCGGCCGCGACGAGGAGTAGCGGGACGACCGCGACCGTGGGTCGCCGGGGTGCGCCGCGGGCGAGGGGCGCGCAGCGCG
>CAZJJQ010000392.1:221-4406 GCA_964546345.1 uncultured Planctomycetales bacterium | reverse complement strand
CGTTGCAGCCCTGCTGGGCGTGCCCACGGACGAGGTCGTCTCCTGGGCCAAGGTTGGCGTCGCGGACGGTGATCGGGCGATCGCTCTCGTGAACCTGGCCCTCTTCGGCACCAAGCGACGGGGACCGCGGGGACGGCGAGCTTGGCGGCGCGGGCCGCATCGTCGGCGAGGCGGGCGGCGATGGCCTCCTCGAGGTGGCCGAGGGCGAAGTGGGACTCGGGCCGTCCGGGATGGATCGCGACGAAGTCGTTGACCAGTCCGATGAGGCGGCCGAAGTCGGGCGCCCGGTCGTCCATCCCCTTGATCACGGCGTCCAGCACGAGGCGATCGATCTCGTTCTTCCAGGGCATTCGAGGCTCCGTCGGTGCGTGGGATTGGAGGGTCGAGGTGGCCACCCCCCCACGGCGAGGCGGCCGGGGGGGAGTATAGGAAGAGGACGACGTCAACGCCCTCCCCCGGCCGGTGGGAGGGCTACTCGCCGTCGAGGCGCTTGAGGCTCCGCGTCGTCCCCACGGCGACGCCGATGGTCCCCAGGCAGAAGGCGGCCAGGATCCCCTGGAGGATGTGCCCCCCCATCTGGAGCACCGCGACGAGCCCCGCGAGTCCGTAGAACAGGCCCGTCAGGAACTCGGCGGGCCGCACGAGCACGTTGGCGACCCCGAGGCAGGCCCCCGCAACCCCGAAGTAGAGGAGCGCCCGGGTGTTGCCGCTGATGAAGAGCCATCCGAGCGCTGCGAAGCCGACCGCGGAGCCGATCACGGCGACCAGGAACCGTCGGCGGGAGACCGGGCCGAACCGGGCCCACCGGCGGTGCTCGTCCAGCGCGCGGGCGTGCAGCCGGCGGGCCTCCTCGTCCCCCATCACCTTCCAACGGGCCTCGAGCGGCGCCTCCACGGAGGCCTTGGAGAGCGGCTTGGGCTGGAACCGGGGGGCGTCGCTCACGGGACGATGCGCCGCGCGGTCTCGCGGCCTCCACAGTGGGTCGTGACGGTGCGGGAGGTCGCGTCGAGGAGGCGCTCGACGTGCGGGCGCTCGACCGTCGGGGGCAGGTAGAGCACCACCAGGACGCGCGAGGTCGCGTGGGTGACGCTCGTGCGCAGGCTGTCCGCCGTGGGGTTGCCGAACGCACCTTCGCGATCGGCGAGCACCGGACGGCCCTCGACGCCGATCCGGCCCCGCCCGATCCCCTCGTAGCCCTCGCCCTCGTGCCCCACGCGCAGGACGATGGCCCCTCCGATGCGTCCCCGGTCGTAGGTCCCGAACGGGACCAGCATCCGCAGGGAGCAGAGGTTCATCGCGTCCACGAGCGAGTTCACCCGGAACAGGGGCCGTCCCTGCAGGACGCGCCGGAGGAGCGCCTCGCTCGCGGGGCGCGTGCGCGTGGGGTCGATGCCGAGGCTGCGGTACAGCGCCCGGGCGGGCTCGAGCCCGGGGATGTCGCTCGGGGAGGCGAAGCTCCCCCACTGCTGACGAAGCTCGGCGACCAGCCGGTCGCCCTCGTCGCGCAGGTCGGCCCCGGTCTCGGCCACGGTGATCCCGTCGAACGCGAGGCACCCGAGGAGGAGGCGACCGCGCAGCCGCTCGTCCACGGTCACGCTGAACTCGGCGGTCAGGTCGAGGCCGGGCCCTGGGGCGCCCAGCTCGTCGGGCATCATGATCCGCAGGCCCTCCGCGCCGAACGCGTCCGCCACGGTCCGGCGGTCGAGACGGTCGGCGCGCCCCACCGCCTCGAGCCCCTCGAGGACCGTGGCGTCGGCGATCGCCACGGGCCCCGCGTGCCAGACGCCGGCCTCGAGCAGCACGCCGACCCCGGGAGGGATCCGGAACGCGGCCGCGGGCCCGACGGGCTTCTCGCCGAGGCCGGCGACGACGAGCAGCAGCGGGCCCTCGCCGATCGCGAGGAGGAACCGCCGCGCGTCCACGTAGCGCTGGAGGTGGCGCACGCGGCGCGGGCCGGCCTCCCGGGGATCGAGGGCGAGGACGATCTTCCCATTGCCGCCCATCCGCAGGCGGTCCCCGGCGAACAGCAGGCGCCCGTACGGCGCGAACGCCTCGGCCGTCACCGGGCGCGCCGAGAGGACCAGATCGCCGCCGACGGCCGATTCCATGTTCCTCGCGAGTGTAGCCCCTCCGCGCCCCCCGGCGGGGTTGCCTCTTCGGGGGGGGCTCGGCGGGGCGCCTCCGCCCCCCGCCGCCCCCCACCTCCAAAGGCCCGCGTCCGGCGGCCGACGCCGCTCAGAAGTCGAACGACAGGGACAGGAGGATGCTGCGCCCGAGCGCGGGCAGGCGCGCGAACGGCTCCGTGTACGTCTCGTCGAAGAGGTTCACCATGCCGAGCGTCGCCCACAACGCCCGGCGGTTCCCGAACGACCACCCGACGCCCGCGAGGACCTCCGCGGTCACGAAGGAGTCGCCCGAGTCGTCGGGGGTGAAGCCCTGGTCGAGCCCGCCGCGGGCCGCGGCCTCGACGAACCAGCGGCGCACGCCGCACCGGGGCTCGTAGCAGTTCGAGAGCCGTGCGCCGGCCCGGCCGTGGAGCGGCATGGGCCGCACGATCGCGTGGTCGTCGCTGAAGGTGACGCCGGCGGTCCCGAAGAGCTCGAGCCCCTCGCACTTGCAGGGGTTCGGCCGGAACGCCCCCGCGACCTCGCTCCCGTAGAGGAGCACGTCCCCGACGTTGGCCCACACCTGGTCGGTGCCGACCGCCTGGCGCCCGATGTAGTCGCCGATCCAGTGGGCGAACGCGGAGGCCTGGAACGACCACTGGTTGAACCGCGACGCCTTCACGCCGACCTCGGCGTTGATCGCCTGCTCGAAGTCGAGCGTCGGGTCGGGGAAGACCGTGATCCCGTCGAGCACCGCCACGCTGTAGAGCTCGGCGAGGCTCGGGTGCCGCTGGCCGTACGAGGCGTTCCCGTACACGCTCCAGCAGTCCGAGACGTGCCGCACCGCGCCCGCGGCCACGCCCCAGAGGAGGTCGGTGCTGTCCTCGCCGGTCCGCGTGTCGGCGATGTAGTGGAAGTCGAGGCGCGCGCCGAGGTTGAAGTCCCAGCAGCCGTTGTGCGTCTCGTCCTCGATGAGGCCGGTCACCCGCAGCTCCTCGGCCTCGAACTTCGCGACGCCCTGCACGCACACGCCGGGATCCGCCAGCGGGGTCACCGTCGCGTCGGGGAACCAGCGGTCGTACAGGATGCGCGCGGGCCCCGCGCCCGCGGCGCGGCAGAGGATCGCCTCCGTGCGGTCGAGGTGCGCGTAGCCCACCGACAGCTCGGCCCACGTGTCGTGGCACGGCAGGAGGTAGAGGTTGCCCTGGAGGTTGAAGTCGAAGCGCCGCACCTTGTCGGTGCTCGAGATGCCGTTGGTCCCGCCGAGCGTGGTGTTCTGGTCGTCGTCCTGGAAGAAGCTGTCGAACGCCAGGCTCATCCGCGACCCGTGGAACACGGGGCCCATCTGCGCCGACGACAGCGTCAGCCCGAGGAACAGGCGCTCGTAGCTCGGCTGGTTGTAGAGCCCGCCGCCGCCGAGCGGCCCGCGGATGTCGGTCGCCTTCACGTACTGGCCCGTGAAGCCCACGGTGCTCTGGTTGTCGAGGAAGTAGTCGAGGGCGAGGTCGGCCGCGACGGAGCTGTACGTGCTCGGGTCGAGCGTCGTGTTCGGCGTCGTCATGTCGCCGTGGTCCTCGTACGTGACGCCGCCGAGCGCCGCGACGCGCCCGCTGCCGCCCTCGAGGCTCACCCGCTCGCGGAACCGCTCGTCGGCCGAGTTGTACGACGTGTTCACGTTGCCGACGATCGTCGGGCACTCGTAGCGGTGCGGGCGCCGCGGCACGATGTTGATCACGCCGCCGCCCGCGTCCGACCCGCGCAGGTACGCGCCCGGCCCGTGGAACACCTCCACGCGCTCCGTGGACTCCGGGTCCCACAGCGACACGGTCCCGCCCGCGACGCCGAGCGCCTGCGTGCTCGGCCACACGCCGTCGGTCAGGATCTTCACCCGGTCGCCGCCCAGCCCGCGGATCACGGGCATCGCGAGGAACGGGCTGCCGCCGTCCGCGATCATGACGTTCGGCAACCGCCGCAGGAGCTCGCCGAACCCGAGCGGCCTCCACTCCTCGATGTCGCGCCGCTCGAGCACGTCCACCCACTGCGGGATGCGGCGCACCTCCAGCTCGCGGCCCAGCACCGA
>CAZJJQ010000392.1:0-211 GCA_964546345.1 uncultured Planctomycetales bacterium | reverse complement strand
CTTGAACACGAGGTTGCGCGGATCGACCGGGTCGCGGGGCGGAGGGGGCGGCGCGAGCGGCAGGCTGCGGTCCTTGTGCCACAGGTCCCAGCCGGCGATCTCGTTGTCCGGCGGGGGCGGCTCGGGCGGCCGAGCGCGCACGGGCCCGATCGCGCCCGCCGGCGGAGGCGCGCCCGGTGCAGCACGCCGCGAGCCAGGTCGGTCAGACCGT
>CAZJJQ010000391.1:0-4410 GCA_964546345.1 uncultured Planctomycetales bacterium | reverse complement strand
GGCACGCCGGTTCGGGGTAGGTGATCAGACCTTCCGTGGTCCTCGTCGCCGCGCGCGCCCTCGCATCTCGACTGCCTCCTCCGTGAGGCCGGCCGCCGCGAGGGCCCTGCGCCAGCTCCACGGGAAGACCCGGGCGGCGGCCCAAACGAGACGCTTGTGGCTCGCCACGACTTCGGCGCGCCGAAGGGACTTGCCCTCACGCGCCATCGCCCGGAGCGCGGCGACGACGTCGGCGCGCGTCCAGACTCGAGTCTTGAGGATGCGGTCGGGATCGTAGCCGGCACGACGCAGCGCCTCCCCCCATGAGCCGAACCGGATTCGGGCTTGCTTCGTCAGGGCTTGGCCCTCCGCCCGCTCGACGGCCATCGCGTTCAGCGCCTTACCGCTGCGCCCCCTGGCTCGAATCGACCGCAGCACCTCGGCGTCCGACCAGTCCAGGCGTTTCACGCTGCCGGGATACGGGATGCCCAACGACTCGAGGAACGCGCTCCAGGGCACGCCGACCTCACCTCGTACGCGTTCCAGGGCGCCGGCCGGGGCGTGACTGCTTCGCACGTCTCCGCTCTCCGCATGCGTTCTCCGGACCCACTCGACGACATGATCCAGGGTCCATCGCTTCGGCACGCGATGCGCGCGAACGTCCAGGCCCGCGGCTCGGATCGCGGAGGTCCAGTTGCCCAAGAGGCGAATCGCCGCACGATGCAGCGCCGGATCGTGTTCCATCACCCAGGAAGAGGAGACGGCGTGCCCGGTCCTCGCGTGGCCCCGGATCGCCGCCACGAGACGGTCGAGATCCCAGGTCTTCGTGAAGCGATGCTCCCGAGGGTCGATGCCGGCGGCGCGCAGGGCCGCATCCCAACCTCCGAACATCCTTCTCGCCGCCAGGGCCAAGGCCGCGGGTGCACGGGAGTGGGCAAGCGCATGCTGGGAACGGTTCCCTCTTCGGAGCTCCCGCAGCAGCCGCTCGCGAGTCCAATGGCGCCCCGCACGCTCATGGCGCTGGATCTGCACCTCCTTCGCGCGGTCGCAGGTCTCCTGACAGCAGGCGACCCGCAGGCCGAACCTCGCCTTGTAGTCCCGGATCGGATGGGCGCCCTCGAAGTGGTGCACGCGCTTCAGATGGAGGTACGTGATCGCACGGTAGGTCTCGCCGCACAGGAGGCAGACGACGCGATCCGTCCCCGCATCGGTGTGGCGGTGGGCCGCTGCCGCGCGCGCGCCCGGGTGGACGCGGGCCTTGCCTCGACGCGGTTCCTGGCGTCGGGAGCGCGGACTCACGCGGGACGCTCGCGGAACGAAGCGAAGGTCTCGGGCGGGAGGGCTCCGCCGATGGACCGGTCGGGAGGGTGGGTGCTCTGGCCAGCCATTCCAGTTGCGGAGTAGACCACACCCGCGACCACCCCACCGGGCCCCCCGCTCGCCACAGGCCCCGTGCACCCCTTGCAGGCGACGGCGGTCGCGTCCCTGCGGGGCGCGCCCCCGCCGCCCCCTTCCTCCCACGTGCCTGCTCCCTCGCCGTTGCGCCGTGGGGGGATCCCGCGACCGGATCCGCCGCCCTGCCGCGGTCGGCGGGCAGAGTGCGACCCCGGGCGGAGTCGAAAACGGTCATGTTTGCGTCGTGCAGGGCGTCAGGCGGTCGAGAAGACCGTCACGCGAAGTTGCCGCACGTTCGGCGTGCGGCGGGCGCCCTGCGGTGCGGGTGAGAAGAGGGGGGACACCCCCGGGGCAGGCGAGAGACGGGTCGGCGGCATGGCGGGCTCCACAGGAGAAGTTCGCATTCCGTTCGTATTCTAGGGCCACCCACCGACAGCCCCCCCCACCGACTCCGCAGGCCGGGCGGAGCGCTGGGGAGCCCCGCACGCGCGATCGGCGGCCACGGGATTCCCCCCCGCGAGTGCGTTCGCCGACTCGGTACCCTGACGGGTCCCCATGCGCCCCTCCCCCGCTTGCGCCGCCCTCGTCCTCGTCTGCGGCATGGCGGCGCCGGGGCTTGCGGCCCCCAGGGAAGCCGTCGAGGAGCGTCCCTGGGCGGGCCTCCTTCCGGATCCGCGGCAGGGGTTCGGGGGGAGTCGATCGGCGGGAGAGGGCGACTGGTTCGCGGTCCTGCTGCGCGACGCCGAGACGGGAGCGCCCCTGCCCGGCGCGCGGCTGGTGCGGACGCCGGAGTCGATCGCCGGCTGGCGACTGCACCACGACCAGGTGATGGCCGTGGGCATCGCCGACGCCGACGGGATCGCGCGCGTCCCCGTGCAGGGGTCGGTGTGGAAGGACGACTGCCACTGGCTCGCGCTGGCGGAAGGCCATGCGCCGGACCACGACTACGGCGCCGAGCCGGAGCCCGAGATGTTCCTGCCGCGCGGGCAGCCGTTCCGCGCTCGGGTGCTGGATCCGATGGGCCGTCCCGTGGCGGGCGCCCTGGTCGAGAACCTCGGGGGCTGCTCCCACGGCACGGCTGCGCAGCGGTCTATCGCCGCCTCGGACGGCGTCGTCACGTTCCCGCACTCGGAGCCCTCGTTCGGGCAGCTGTGGATCGAGGGCCCCGGGATCGCCTCCGACCTGATGGCGTTCTCGGACCCGATCTCGATGGGCCGGGCGCCGGCGCCCCTCGCGATGGAGACGGGGTATCGCTTCGAGGGGCGCGTCGTGGACCTCCTCGGCGAGCCGATCGCAGGCGTGGTCGTTCGACACTACAACGAGCAGCGCGGGCCCGTGACGATGACCGACGGCGCAGGGCAATTCGTGCTGCACGGCGTCGAACGCCGGGAGGCGAGTCTCGTCCTCTACCCGCCGCTCGACCTGAGCGAAGGCGAGGGCGGCCTTCACGTGGACGATGGCGTCGCCGGCACGCCCATGACGGTCGTCCTCACGCCGCTGGGCCCCCTGGAGGAGGAGGCGAGCGCCCGCGTCCGGGTCCGCTGCCGGCTGCCTGACGGAGGACCGGCGGGCGACGTCGGCTACCGCATCCTCTCGGCGCGCACGGGACGCGGCCCCGTAGGAACCACGGCGAACGACGTTCCTGTCGTCTCCTCGACCGACGAACCGCTCGGGGAGGCCGTCGAGAACGTGGTGCCGGGAAGGATTCGGGTCGTGCCGCGCGACCCCTTCGAGGCCTTCGAGTTCGACCCCGTGGAGGCGGAAGCGCGGGGCCAGGAGACCACCGTGGTGGAGATCGCGGTGCGCCCGCGGCCCGTGCTGCGGATTCGGGGTGCGGTGCCGGAACGCGCGGATCTGACGCTGTCCCTGGAGGACGACTCGCTGGATGCGCCGGGGGAAAGCGCCTCGTGGACGCCCCGCCTGCCCGCGGACGGTCCGGCGGCCCTGCGCGTGCAGGTTCCCAAGCGTCCACCCTTCTTCTTCCCCGTCGGCCCGGCCAGGGAAGGCGTCCGCGAGGTCGAAGTGGTCCTGCCCGACCCGGTCAGGATCCGGCTGCCGACGGGCACGCGGGACGCCGAGCTGTTCGAGGGTGCCCGCGAGGCCGTGGGCTTCCGCGTCGGCGACCACCTGCTCACGGACGCAGTCGGCCACCTGACCCTCCGCTTCACGGACGCCGCTCGCCGCACGCTGGAGGTTCCCCTCGAGCTCCCCGAGACCCGCGGCGCCGAGATCGGCGTGGATCCCGCGGTGGCGAAGGAGGCCCCCAAGCAGGTCGAGGTCCGCATCTTGGAGCCGTCCGAGGACGGGTCGGAGGTCGTGTACGATACGGTCGCGAGGGATCCCGGGCGGGCCAGGGTCGTGACGCGCGCAGGATGGCGAACCCTTCGCTGGACCCCGGCCGACGGCGCGACCCTGCGGTGGGGCGACGCCTCGATCGAGCTCCAGGTCGCCGTCGAGCCCGGAGGCTCGAGCGATGCGATCGCCCTGATCGACGGCGAGCTGTACGCGATGCCCGAAGGACGGCTGGCGCTGCGTGGATTCCAGGCCGGGCCGCACCGCGCCCTCCTCGCCCTGCGCGACCGCCCGGGCTCCGGACGGGAGCTCCGATTCACGCTGGTGCCCCGAGGGAAGCTCGAGCACACGGTGATCCTCGGCGCGGAGTGATCCCTACGCCGCCGACGACGCCCATTCGAGCGAGCGCCGGGTCTCCGCCGCCATGCTTGCCCGGCTGCCGCGCGTCGGGAAGGCCCCGCGGGGGGGGACGGTCGGCGCCCGGTTCGGTCGCCCGTCACGAGGTCGGAGGCGGGGCGACGCCTGCCTCGCCGCGCCGTCCGCGCCCGCGCAGCGAATCTCGTCGCGGCGACGCGGGACGGGGCGGTACGTTTCCGAGCCGGACGCCCCCCGGACGTTGCACGGGACTGACGTCCCGATCCGGAGGCTCCATGAAGCCCGCTTCGCGCCCTCGGTCTTCGGTCGAACGGCCCTCGAGGCTGCTCCTCGCCGGGCTCGCTGGGGTCCTGTGGAGCCCTGGATGCG
>CAZJJQ010000390.1:0-4432 GCA_964546345.1 uncultured Planctomycetales bacterium | reverse complement strand
ACCTCGACGAGCCGCCGCGCGGCACGAGCCCCGAAAGCGAGCCCGCACGTCCCGACGCAGATCCCTTCACAGTCCCTCAGAAGCTGACGGCGCCGACGAGGAACAGGCCGACCGTGAGCAGGACCGCGCCCATGATCGCGGCGATGCTGCCGCTCTTCATGGACTTGTCCGCCAAGGCGATCACGCCCATGAGGAGGACCCCGAGGCCCGACAGGGCCAGGATGACCCCGATCACGGTCTTGAAGGTCTCGGCGAAGGTGGCGAGGACGACGGCGTTCATGCGGGGCCTTTCCCGGCGGCGCCGGCGCGGCGCCCCTTGAGCTTGGCGAGGAGCGAACGCATCCACTGTCCGTGGCCGTGGGCCTCTTCGGCGGGGATGCCTTCGATCTCGCAACGATAGTACTTGAAGCAGGACTGGATGATGCTCGCCGTCGGGACGGCGAGGAGCGCCCCCCACACCCCGAAGGAGTGCTCGCCCGCGAGCAGGGCGAAGATGATGATCACGGGATGCATCTCGGCGTTGGTGCCCATGATCAGGGGGTTGAACAGGTTGGCTTCGAGCAGGTGGATCAGGCCGATCCAGCCGAGCGCCAGGAGCCCCTGGTGGACGCCCCCCGTGGCGAGCGCGACGAGGACGATCGGGATGCTCGAGGCGATGGTCCCGAACACCGGGATCAGGCTGAACACCCCGGCCAGGAGCCCGAGGAGCGTGGAGTAGGGGACGCCGAGGATCAGCAGCCCGAGCCAGGTGAGCAGGCCGTTCACCACGCAGATGAGCAGCTGGCCGCGGATCACGCCCGAGAGCCCGCGATCGACGTAGCCCATCAGCGTGTCGTAGCTCCCGCGCAGGTGCGGGGGGGGGAGGCTGCGGAAGAACGACGTGATGCGCTTGCGGTCGATCACCAGGAAGGCCGTGAGCATCAGCACGAGGATCAGCTGGTAGGTGGAGCCCACGACCGTGAACAGGGTGCCCTGACCCCACTTGAGGAGCCGCGTCCCCAGGTCGGCCCCGTGCTCGCGGCTCTGCTCCGCGATGAAGTCGCGCAGGATGCCCGGATCGAAGTGATTGCCGGTCGCCTTCTCGATCTGGGCCGCCACGGGGGCGATCACCTGGGTCTCGGTGAGCACCTCGAGGCCCTTGGCCGCCTCGTCCGTCGTCGCGTGGACGGCCGAGCCCTCCGGCAGCTCGAGGCGGGTGGGGTCGAGGATCTCGAGGGGCAGCTCGGAGACGGGAGGCCGCGCCTTCGGACGCGGCTCGACCTCGGTGAGGAGCACGCGGGTCTCGAGGAGCCCCTCGTCGATCTGCGCGGGGAACGCGGTCTTGAAGGTGCGCGCGTCCGGGCCGGTGCCGAGCCGGACGCCCACGCCGTCGGGGATCCAGACGGGCTTGCCGGCCTTCTTCTCGAGCGTGAACCTCGCCGCGGGCTCGCTGCGGTCGAGCTGGCCCTTCAGGTCGGTCAGGGCGCGCTGCACGTTCGTGCCGACCCGGTTGACCCCGCACGACACGAGCAGGAACCCGCCGACGAGCACGACCGCGTACATCAGGAGCAGCACGGGGCCGCGGCCCACCTGGATCCCGAACCGCCGGCCCCGGCTCACCCACGCGACGGCCGGCTCGAGCAGGTACGCCAGGAAGATCGCCATGAGGAAGGGGAAGAGCACCGACCGGAACACCACGATCAACCCGACGAAGATGCCGAGGAACACGAGCAGGGTCAGGGTCTTGCCGCTGAGGCGTCGCCCCGTCGCCCCCGCGGGCGCGCCCGCGGCCGGGGTGGGCAGGGAGGCGGACGGAGGGCTCGGATCGGGGGGGCGCATGGCCCTACCCTACCGAAAGCCCGCAGCGCGCCCAAGGCCGCCGTCCGGTTCGGGGGCGGCGGAGCGCCGCCCGTTCGGGGGGACGGATTGTCCTCGGGGGAGCCCCCGGCGGCCCGGACAATGCGCGGCCGACGCCGGGGCACCACGCCCCGACGCCCATGGCCCCGGGATCGGGGCCCAGGCACACCGTCTCCCATGTCGTCCTCCGTCGCCGACCTCCGCAGCCGCCTCGAGGCCCTCCGCACCCGTCTGACGCAGGTGACGAGGAGTCTTTGACCTGGATCGCAAGCGCGAGGAGGTCCGCACCCTCGAGGCGAAGATGGGGGAGCCGGGCTTCTGGGACGTGCAGGAGGAGGCGAAGAAGGTCGTAGACCGCCTGAAGACGCTCCGTGCGACGCTCGAGCCCTGGACACCGTACGCGGCCCGGCTCGAGGACGCCGGCGTGCTCCTCGAGATGGGCGTCGAGGCGAACGACGACGCCACCCTCTCCGAGGCCGAGACGCTCCTCGCCGAGCTGCTCGCCGACGCCGATCGTCTCGAGACCCGCGCCCTCCTCTCCGGCCCGAACGACGGCGCCGGCGCGTTCCTGTCCGTGAAGGCGGGCGCCGGAGGGACCGAGTCGCACGACTGGGCCGGGATGCTGCTGCGCATGTACGTCCGCTGGGCCGAGAAGGCGGGGTACTCCGTCGTGGAGGTGGACCGTCAGGAGGGCACGGAAGCGGGCGTGCGCACGGCCACCATCGAGGTGCGGGGGCCGTTCGCGTTCGGCTGGCTGCGCCAGGAGGCCGGGGTCCACCGGCTGGTCCGCATCAGCCCTTTCGACGCCCAGAAGCGTCGGCAGACGACCTTCGCCGGGGTCGAGGTCCTCCCGCTGGTGGAGGAGGAGGCGGGCATCGAGATCAAGGAGGCGGACCTCGAGATCACCACGTTCCGCGCGGGGGGCGCCGGCGGGCAGCACGTGAACAAGACGGAGAGCGCCGTCCGCATCCGCCACATCCCGACGGGGATCGTCGTGGCGTGCCAGAACGAGCGCAGCCAGCACCGCAACAAGAAGGTGGCCCTGCAGATGCTCGCGGCCCGCATCCTCAGCATGGAAGAGGACAAACGCTCCGCCGACGCGTCCAAGCTCTACGACGAGAAGGGCGACATCGCCTGGGGCAACCAGAAGCGCAGCTACGTCCTCCAGCCCTACCAGATGGTCAAGGACCACCGCACCGGCCACGAGACCGGCGACGTCCACGGGGTCCTCGACGGCGACGTCACGGCCTTCATGGAGGCCTCCCTACGGGGCCAGAAAGCACCGTAGATCCCAGAGGCGCGGTGCGGAACTCGGAAGGGCGGGCGCGACCGCTGCGGTCCGGGCTTCGCGGGAGGCGAGGGCCGCGCAGCGCGTCCCTGGCCTCCCCTCCTCCTCGGCGCAACGCCTCGTCGTCGGGCCGCTCGTCGACGTATCGCGGTGCAGATACGCCCTCCTCGCGGCCGCTCGCGCGGGCCGGAGCGGGGCGCGCCCGATCGCGTGCGAGCCGACCCCTGCGCGAGTCCATCCGGAGCTCGCATGCGGCCGGTTCGCCTCTCCGGAGCTCGCGTGCGGGCCGACCCCTGCGCAAGGCCATCCGGAGCCGGCTTGCGGGCGGTCCTCCCCTCCGGACGCGCTCGCGTGCGGGCCGACCCCTGCGCGAATCCATCCGGATATGGGGTACGGCCGGTTCACCTGTTCGGACTCGCTTTTTCTCGGGCCTTCCTGCTCGCGCGGGCCGCAGCGGTCGCGCCCGTTCTCTCGCTTCCGGCACCTGGCCTCTGTGCGCAGAGGATCGCAGGTGGCCCCTGTCCTCCCGCCCGGTAGGCTGGTCGCCCCATGCCGCCCATCGTCGTTCGCCGCGCGCTGCTCTCCGTCCACGACAAGACGGGCCTCGTAGACTTCGCCCAGGCGCTCGCCGCCCGGGGCGTCGTGCTCCTCTCCACGGGGGGGACGGCCAAGGCGCTCCGGGCCGCCGGGCTCCTCGTCAAGGACGTCGCCGAGGAGACCGGCTTCCCGGAGATGCTCGACGGCCGCGTGAAGACGCTGCATCCGCGCATCCACGGCGCGCTGCTCGGGCTGCGGGACGACGAGCGGCACACCGCGGCCATGGCCGAGCACGGGATCGGCGGTATCGACCTCGTGGTCGTCAACCTCTACCCGTTCGAGGCCACGGTCCGCCGCCCGGACGTGTCGCTCGAGGCCGCCATCGAGCAGATCGACATCGGCGGCCCCGCCATGATCCGGAGCGCCTCCAAGAACCACCGCAGCGTCGGCGTCGTGACGGATCCTTCGCAGTACGCGGCCGTGCTGGAGGACCTGCGGACGCACGACGGAGTCCTCTCCGAGGAGCTCAAGGGGTCGCTCGCCCGCGTCGCGTTCGCCCGCACCGCGGCCTACGACGCCGCCATCCACCAGTTCCTCTCGACGCGGGCGGGCGAGCCGCTGCCCCTGACCTTCGGGGGCGCCTGGCGCGCCCAGTCGCTGCGCTACGGCGAGAACCCGCACCAGGCGGCGGCGCTCTTCGCCGACCCCCGCGCGCCCCGGGGCTCCCGCGCGCGCGCGCAGGTGCGCGGCGGCAAGGAGCGCTCGTTCAAC
>CAZJJQ010000389.1:0-4437 GCA_964546345.1 uncultured Planctomycetales bacterium | reverse complement strand
GGGTGGGTGGCGTTGTCCCCCCCCCTCGAGCTCCGCCCCGCGCGCCCCGGCGCCCGCCGCGCGCTCGGGCTCGCCCACCACGGGGGCGGGCGCGGGCGCGAGCACGGTGCGGTCGAGGACGGCGACCCCGGCGGCGGCGAACAGGGCGAGGCTGACGGCGGCGGCGATCTTCACGGAACCTCCCACGGCGAGGGCGCCCGCCCCGGCGCCCGCGTCGCGGGCCCGGTCCACGAGGAACCAGGGGATCGCGCACGCGCTCGCGAGGAGGCGCGGAGACCAACGGGAACGGACGAGCGTGCGGGCGCGATGCAGCCGCACGCGCACGGCCGGCTCGGAGACGTCGAGCAGGCGGGCGACCTCGGCCGTGGAGAGGCCGAGGTGATGGTGGAGGATCGTGGCGTCGCGCAGGCCCGCGGGCAGCCGCGTGACCTCGGCGCGCAGGCGGGCGAGCGCCTCGGCCTCCGAGGTGGGCTCGTCCTCGCCGACGGCCGGCAGCGCCAGCCGCTCGGCGAGGTGGACGTCGCGGCGCACGGCGGCCTTCCGACGGTACGCCGTGCGCACGACCGTCGTCAGGAGCCACGGCAGCACGGGCGCCCCCAGCGCGTGCCCCCGATGCCGCAGGAGCGAGAGGTACGCGGTCTGGACCGCGTCCTCGGCGTCGTGGGCCGAGACGATGCGGCGCGCGGCGGAGAGCAGCCGGGGCCGGGTCGCCGTGACCACCTCCTCGATGGCGCTCTCGTCCCCCGTCCAGAGGTAGCGATCGACCGCCAGCGAGAGCGGGTCGGCGGGCTGCGTGCGGGGGGTGACGAGCGGGGCCACGCCTCCATGGTGCATCCCGGGGCGGGCACGTTACAGGATTCCGGCGGGCTCCCCGCCCCGGGCGGTCACACCGCGATGAGGACGACGCCGGCGGAGAACGTGGTGAGGAGGCCGGCGAACAGCACGAACGCGAGGAGGACGAACGACCGCCCCAGCCGGCACTTCAGGATCGCCGCGGCGCAGCCCGTCCACGCGAGCAGCGCGATGGGCAGCCAGAGGGCGGCGAGGTCCGCGCGCAGCAGCGGGTCGGCCCAGAGCACGGTCACCGTGAGCAGCATCCCGAGGAGCAGGGCGAGGAGGGTCCCGTTCGCGAGCGTCAGGCCCTTGATGTCGGCCATCTTGGCGCCGAGCCCCACGAGGCAGAGCAGGAGGACGACGCCGAGCGCCGCGAGGAAGGCGCGCGCGAGCGGCGCCGAGGGGAACGACATGAGCGCGCGGCGTCCGATCCGGTCGAACACCGACTCCTGGCGCGCCAGCGGCTCCTCCTCGGGCAGGAGCGGCGCGTCCACGCTGCGCGGGAGCCCGGCGACCAGCGGCACGGGGCCGCGGGGATCGATCGGCTCGGCGGGGGGCGGACGGAAGGGCTCGGTCCTGCCCACGGGCGAGGGCGAGGTCCCGGTCGCCGTCGCGGTCGTGAAGCGCTGGACGATGCGGTCCTTCTCGACCGTGACCCGGTTGTCGCGCCCGACGCCCGAGAGCTTCAGCTGGATCGTCGTGACGTCCTCCCGGATGACCGACCCGCGCAGGACCGTGCCGTTGTCGAGGACGACCGCCTCCTCGGCCCTCACGGCGGGCGCGAGCAGCAGGGCGAGGAGGAGGGCCGCGAGGAGGAGGGCGAGGCCGCGGCGGCAGGTGCGCAGGAAGGGGAGGGCGACCGGGAGCATCGGTTCCCCATCGACCACCGACCGCACGACCTTGAGCCTCCCGGGGCCGCCGCGCTACCGGGGGGAGGGGCCGCCCTCCTCCGACACGACCCCGTGATCGATCCGCAGGCGACGACCGGCCCGGGCCGCGACGGAGGGATCGTGGGTGATCAGGATCACGGTGACGCCTCGCGCCCGCAGCCGATCGATCAGCTCGAGCACGGCACGGCCGTTGGCGGCGTCCAGGTTGCCCGTGGGCTCGTCGGCGAGGAGCAGCCGCGGCGCCTTCACGAGCGCGCGCGCCAGCGCGACGCGCTGCTGCTCGCCGCCGGAGAGCTGGCCCGGCAGATGGTCCGTGCGATCGGCGAGGCCGACCTCCTCGAGCGCCGCCTGCGCCCGGCGTCGGCGCTCCGCGGAGGGCACCCCCGCGTAGAGCAGGGGGAGCTCCACGTTGCGGCGGGCCGTCTCGTCCCGCAGCAGATGGAACCGCTGGAACACGAACCCGATGAGCCGGTTCCGCACCTCGGCGAGCTCGGCGTCGGAGAACCGCGCGACGTCGCGGCCCTCGAGCTGGTAGGCGCCCGAGCTCGGCCGGTCGAGGCAGCCGAGGACGTGGAGGAGGGTGGACTTGCCGGAGCCGGACGGGCCCGTGACCGCGAGGAACTCGCCGGGCGCGACGCGGAGATCGAGCGCGCGCAACGCGTGGACGGCGAGGCGCCCCTCCCCGTACGTGCGGGAGACACCGGTCAGGCGGACGAGCGCTTCGGTCACGTGACCCTCCGGGTGAGGACGCGAGCGGGGTCGAGCGCCGCGGCGCGGCGTGCCGGCACGACGCTCGCCAGCAGGCCGAGGACGGCGGAGATGACCATGGCGGCGCCCGCGTAGCGCACGTCGAACCGGAACGGGAAGTCCACGATGCGACGGAGCAGGGCGGCGCCGAGATGGCCGAGCGGCAGCCCGAGCGCCCCGCCCACGAGGGAGACCAGCACCCCCTCGGCCGTCACCTGCGCCGCGATGTGGGTCTTGCGCGCCCCCTCGCAGCGGCGGATGGCGATCTCGTCGTAACGCTCCCGGATGGAGATGAGGTTGAGGGTCGAGATCATCACGCACGCCACGAGCACGATGAGGAGCCAGACGATGTTCCCCAGGAAGGCGGCCCCCTGGGTCGTCCCGCCGAGCGCGTCCATCCAGTCGCGGCGCACGAACACCGTGATCGGGCTCGCCGTCGTCGCGACGGCGTCGAGGGACGCCGCGGGCCACAGCGCGTAGAGGCGCTGCGCGGCGATCTCCAGGCGGCGCTCGTCGGGCAGCACCACGTTCACGAGGGTGAGGTCGTCCGTCGGCATCGCGTCGGCGGGCACGTAGACGTTCCGGAACGAGAGGAGCGCCCCCACCAGGGTCCGGCTCGACCGTCCCTCGTCGAACGACTCGAAGAGGCGCCGGTAGGTCATGGGGTCCTCGAGGACCCCCACCACGGTGGTCGTGCGGTCGGCGCGACCCGCGAGGGCGAGCGTCCGGCCGAGCACGGCCGTCGCGTCGAGGGACGACGCGCCGAAGCTGCCCGCGGCGGCGGGACGGACGCTCTCGGGGAAGAGGCTCGCCGCGGCGCTCTGGTCGAGCACGCAGGCGTCGAACCCGTGGTCGGCGACGGTCAGCCACCGTCCGGCGAGCAGCCGGACGCGCAGGGTGGCGGCGTAGTCGGGGGTGACGGCGACCAGGGGAAGGCGCGGGATCGTGACCGCGCCGGTGACGCTCGCCATCTCCTGGCGCAGCGGCACCACCGCCGCGTCGAGCCCGGCGACCGCCTCCCGGATGCGCGCGAGCTCGGCCTCGCCGAACGCGGGGCGGGGCGCGCCGGGGCGGATGAGCGGCGAGCGGCCCACGTCGATGGTCGTGCGGCCGAACCGCGTGACGTCGGCCCGGATGTCCTCGTCGAGGCCGTAGTTGAGGGAGATCACGTTCACGGTGACCGCGATGGCCACCGCGACCGTGATCGCCGTGATCGCGCTCCGCAGCGGCCGGCGCAGGGCGTAGAGGATCCCCTCGAGGAGGGTGGAGAGCAGGACGCTACTCATCGGCGAGCCCCTGCACGGGGTCGTGGGCGGCGGCCCGCATCGCGGGCAGCACGCACGCGAGCACGCCCGCGACGACGGCGACGCCCAGCGCGATCCAGGCCTCGGGCCAGGGGAACGCCCAGGTGAAGCCCACCGCGGGCTCGAGGGCGACGCGCACCTCGGCGAGCCCGCAACCGACCGCCCACCCGATCCACGTGCCGACGACGGCGAGGATCCCGCCCTCGGCGAGGAACTGGACGGCGACGTCCGCCTTCGTCGCCCCCTCCGTGCGGTGGAGCGCGACCTCGGGCGCCCGACGCAGGGCCGCCAACAGGCCCACGTTGGCCATCACGACCGCCCCCATCACGAGGCACGCGAGGAACAGGGCGAGGTTCACCGTCTTGAACCGGTCGAGCTCGTTGGCGATGAGGAGCGGGAACGCGATGGGGTGGAAGAGGACGCAGGCCTTCCCGCGGTCGAGGAGCGTGCGCTCGGCGGACCGCTTCGCCGCGCGCAGCTCCGTGGAGCGCACGCGCACGTAGATCCACTCGACGGCCCCGTCCGGCGCCGCCGCGTAGGCGCAGCGATCCGTCCGCTTCCACCCGTCGTCGCCGAGGGGCACGCCCATGGACAGCAGGAACCTGCCCGTGACGCCCTGGAAGATGCGATGCCCCGTGTCGAAGCCCATGTCGTTGGCGCGG
>CAZJJQ010000388.1:0-4465 GCA_964546345.1 uncultured Planctomycetales bacterium | reverse complement strand
ACCGGCCGCCGCCGCGGATTCCGCCAGGCCACCTCCACGACCACCGGCGCCCCCACCCGGTCCTGCCCCACCCGCTCCCCTGGCAGCTCGGGGCCGAGGAAGAGGCCCCCCCGGCCGACGCTCTGCTCGTGGGCGGCGCCGGCCCCTGCGCCGCCCACCCGTGCTCGCCGTGCTCGTGCGCGTGTCCGTGCGACGCGCAGCGCTGGCGATGGACGTTGACGCTCCCCGTGTGGATCCCCTCCATCTCGGGCACGTTCGCCTCGGGTGGAGTCTCCGCGCAGGGAGATCGATCGCCCCCCGACCTCGGCGGCATCGTCGAGAACTTCCTCCCCGACACCGCCAGCTCCCTCGAGTTCGCGTTCGTCGGCCGCGTGACCGCCGCGAAGGGGCCCTGGAGCGTCACCGCCGAGGCCCTCTACGCCTCCGTCAGCGAGACGATCGACTGGGTGATCCGCGACACGGACACCACGGGCAGCCTCGACGCGGCGATCGCGCGCGTGTACGGCGCCTGGCAGACGACCCGACGGCTGGGCTGCTCGCCCTGTGGCCCCGTGCTGCGCTACGGCCCGCTGGTCGGCGCCCGCGGCTACATGATCGACCTGCACGTGGACCGCGCGAACGGCGCCGAGGTGGACGGCGACAAGACCTGGATCGACCCGATCGTCGGCGTGAAGGCGGACCTGACCTTCCGCAACGGGGCGTCGATCGGCGTGATCGCCGACGTCGGCAGCGCCTTCGACGGCTCGCACTACTCCTGGTCGGTCTCGGCGGAGCTCCTGTGGCCGCTCTCGCGGAGCGGTCGCTGGTTCATCCTCGGCGGCTGGACGGTCCTCAACGTGGACTACGACGTGCCGCTCGGCCGCGACGGGCTCGAGGTGCACCTCCACCTCTCCGGCCCTCACCTCGGCATCTCGTACCGCTTCTGACCCGGATCCGGGCGCGGCGCGGGCCCCGCGCTCGTCACGCTCCCTTCTCCCTGCTGAGCGTCGCCCGACCCCGTGCGCGCGGCAGGCCCCCTCCGTACGGTCCCCCTCGCCATGTGCACCTCCCCGCCCTCCCTGCCCCGCCCCCTCGCCGGCCTCGTCCTCGCCCTGCTGCTCGTCGTGGGCCGTCCCGCCGTCGCGGCGGATCCCGAGCCGTTCCCGCCGGCACGCGCCGCCGAGGACCTCCCGCCCTCGCTCCGCGCCGGCGACGGCTATCGCGTCCGGGAGACGGGCGTCTCGGACGCCTTCCTCACCACGTGGGAGATGGAGACGGACTACGGGCTGTTCCTCTGCCCCTCCTCACGCCTCCTCGAGGTGCGGGTGCGGGAGGTCGCCGTGATGGCGAAGCTCGCGAAGACCAACCCGGAGGACGAGGTCCTGCAGGGACTCCAGAGCGGCCTCGTGGCGATCCCCACCTCGGTGGTGCGGATCCTCGAGGACCCCCTGGCGGTCGGCGAAGGCGTCGTGAGCGGCGCGAAGCGCACGCTCGGCCGGATCGGCGACGCGTTCGGGAAGCGCAAGGCGACCTCCTACGAGGAGGGCGGCCCGGACGCGCTGCTCTTCGCCGCGGAGAAGCGCAAGGTCGCCGCGGAGCTCGGCGTGGACGTCTACTCCACGAACTCGAAGCTCCAGACCATGCTCCTCGGCATCGCCAAGGCGCGCCGGGCCGGCGGCTTCGGCGTGGACCTGGCGAAGAGCGCGGTGCCCGGCGGCGCGGGCACGGCGCTCTCGGGCCTCTCCTTCACGGCCGACATGACGTCCCTGCTCCGCGACCGCACGCCCGCCGAGCTCGATCGCGTCGCGGACGAGAAGATGGCGGCGGCCGGGGTGATGCCGAGCCTGCGCCGCGCCTTCCTCGCCAACCGGGCCCTCTCGCCCCGTCACCGCACGACCATCTCCGACGCGCTCTCGCGCCTCCAGGGCGTCGTGAACGCAGGGGCGCTCGTCGAGGCCGCGAACGAGACGCGGACCGAGGCGCAGGCCCTGCTCCACGAGCAGCAGGCGCTCTACCTCGCCGACCGTCACGCGGGGCCGGACCCGATCGCCTCCCTCGACGCGAGCGGCGGCCTGGTCGCGGCCTTCACGCGCACGGGCGCGATGCTCGTCCCGCTGCCGATCGACGCCATCGCGCTCGTCCCCGAGGTGGACGTCGCCGCCGAGGCGCTGCTCGCCATGCCCCCCGCCGGCGCCGCGACGTCGCGCACGCTGCTCGTCACGGGAAAGGTCACCCCCGCCGCCCGCGCCCATCTCGAGGCGCGCGGGTTCGTGGTGCGGACCGGCCCCCTGCGCACCGGAGATGCGTCGGGCACGACGCCGCGCTGAAGTCCGCGGGAGCGGGTTCCCCGCGCGCCCGCGATCGCGCCGACGACGGCGAAGGCGGCGGGGGTCGTGGCCGGATGGGACCTCACCCCCGGGCAGGGAAGGGCCTGCGGCGGCGAGCCCATGGTGTCCACGGCCCGACACCGGGGCGGGCCGCCGCGCCGCACCGGACTCGACCAGCAACCCCGTACGCCCCCGAAGGGGAACTCTCCGGACCGATCAGCCGTGTCGGCGGATGAGCAGCCAGCTCTCGTGACGCTCGTGGGGCCGGGGTCGCATGCGGATCAACGCCCACGATCCCTCGAGGGCACCGCCCTCCAGCGTGAAGCCGAGGTGCCCGTCCTCGAGCATGGCAGCCGGATCGCCCTGCGGGATCCAGCGCCCGTGGTCGAAGATCCGGACGTCCCCCGCGCCGTAGTGCCCCTCGGGGATCCGGCCCTCGAACGCGGCGTACGCGAGGGGATGGTCCTCGACGCGCACGGCCAGGCGCTTGTCCCCGGGATGGGCGCTCGGCCCCTTGGGCACCGCCCAGGAGACGAGTCCCCCCCCGACCTCGAGCCGCAGGTCGAAGTGATGTGTGCGGGCGTCGTGCTCGTGCACGACGTAGGTGAGCGGCCGCGCGGTGCGGCGCCGACGCGCCGCCGGGACGGCGCCGGCGACCGAGGCGCCGCGCGAGGAGCCGGGAGACGGCGGACGTGCGGCGGACGCCTTCGGGCGGGACGCGCGCGCGGGACGGGCTCGTGCGGGAGTTTTCACGGGAGCAGCCCTCCATCGCCCGCGGCCACGCGCGGGCCGGTGTCTGGGGGAAGGTGCCGAAGCAGATGGTACCGCCGCGTGCCCCGTCGCGCCGCGCACCGCATGCCCCCCCCCGGCACCCCGTCGATCCGCCGGAGCGCGCGCCGTAGACTCGGGCCGACGCACGCATCCCCTCTCGCGAAGGAGCACGACCATGATCAAGGCCTCGGGCGAGGGCGGGGACGCGGGCTCCTGGACGACCAAGGAGGTGCTGCGGAGGGCGGCGAAGCTCCAGCGGCACTACCGCGTGACCGACGGCCCGGGCTTCCGCCTGAAGGACGTGGACCCGGGCGACACGCGCGAGTTCACGGACGAGGACAAGCCGCGGAGCGAGGCTGCGCTGGCCGCCGGCGTGCGCGTGCTGGCCGACCTCCAGGACCGGCTGTACGCGCAGGACAAGTGGGCCGTGCTGCTCATCTTCCAGGCCATGGACGCGGCGGGCAAGGACGGGGCGATCAAGCACGTGATGTCGGGGGTCAACCCCCAGGGCTGCCAGGTCACCTCGTTCAAGGTGCCGACGAGCGACGACCTCGAGCACGACTTCCTCTGGCGCTGCACCAAGGCGCTCCCCAACCGCGGCAACATCGGGATCTTCAACCGCAGCTACTACGAGGAGACGCTCGTGGTCCGCGTCCACCCCGAGTACCTCGCCGGCCAGAAGCTGCCCGAGCGGCTCGTCACGAAGGACGTCTGGAAGGAGCGCTTCCAGGACATCCGCGCCTACGAGCGCTACCTCGACCGCAACGGGATCGTGGTGCGCAAGTTCTTCCTCCACGTGTCGCGCAAGGAGCAGAAGCGGCGCTTCCTCGAGCGGATCGACGAGCCCGAGAAGAACTGGAAGTTCTCCGCGGGCGACGTGAAGGAGCGCGAACGCTGGGACGACTACATGCACGCCTACGAGGAGACGATCCGCGAGACCGCCACCGAGCGCGCGCCGTGGTACGTGGTCCCCGCCGACAACAAGTGGTTCACGCGCATCGTCGTGGCGTCCGCGGTCGTGACGGCCCTCGACGAGCTCGACCTGCGCTACCCGGTGCTCGACGACGCCCGTCGGGGGGAGCTGGCGGAGGCGCGTCGCCGGCTGATGCGCGAACGCTGATCCCCGTGCCGCGCGCGCGGCACGAGGGCCCCTGGTCCTCGGAGGACGCCCGCACCCTCCCGTGCGGGGAGGGCGTGAAGAATCGTCGAATGGGTCACAGGCCACCCCGATGCGGGGGAGAGGCGCTCCTGACCGATCGGGCTCGATATCGGAGGCTCGCGTAAGTCCGAGTCGAGCAGCCGAGGTGAGAGGAACGACCGGCGGCGGCGAGGAGATCGTATCTGGACCCCGACACCTCGACGAGCCGCCGCGCGGCACGAGCCCCGAA
>CAZJJQ010000387.1:0-4480 GCA_964546345.1 uncultured Planctomycetales bacterium | reverse complement strand
GGCCTGTGCCGCGGACGGCGCCACCGTGACGCGCAGGCGCGCGGTGCCGCGCTCGGCCGTCGCGGGGCGCGAGAGGGCGGCGAGCGTGACGGGGCCCGCCTCGACGAAGGCGGTCGCGGCGAGCACCTTCGGCACGCCCTGCGGCAGCACGGGAAGCCTCGCGAGGACGGCGTCGTTTCCCGCGGGCGTGCGCAGCTCGGCGGTGACGCGGCCCTCGCCGATGCCGGTCGCCGTGAGGGACAGTTCGCGGCGCAGGATCGCGCCGGCGGGCAGCGCGGCCTCGCCCTCGTGTGCGCCCGACAGGGTGAGCCCGGTGGCCCCCGCGACGAAGCGCGCGGTCGTGTCGGCCTCGAGGAGGCTGTGCATCAGCCACGGCGCCTCGACGCGGTCGGTGACCCGCAGGAAGCGGGGCAGCGTCACGCGGGCCGTGACCGGCTTCGTGACGCGCAGGGTCGAGACGCCCGTGCCGACGCGGGTGGCGGCGTCCACGGCCCTAGCCGTCATGCGCCAGCGCGTGAGGTCGTCGGGGAGCTTCACCGGCCCGAGGGGCGCGGTGCCGTCCGGCCCGGTGCGGACCGCGGGCCACCAGCCGATCATCGTCCGGAAGTCCACGCGGGCCGCGAGCGGGCCCTCGTCGCCCCCCGCGTCGGACTTGGACTTCTTGGCCGGGGAGTCCTCGCCGTCCCGGAGCGCCTCGCGGGCGCGTCGGGAGCCCAGGGACACCCCCCCCGAGCCTCCCCCCGTGGTCGCCGCGTCCGGGGCCGGCGGGGCCGCCTCCGAGGGCGCCGGCGCCGACGGGCTCGGCATCGGCGGGCTCGCGGGCGGGGGTGGGGCCTCCCCGGACGGGGGCCCCCCCTCGCCTCGGTCCTCGCCTCGCTCCTCCTTCGCGCGCGCCTCCCGCCCGACCGACCACCCCACGCAGGTCGCGTGGATCGGGCCCCCCGTGCGCACGTCGTTGCGCCGGAGCGGATGGAAGAACGGCTCGATCGCCGCCGCGGGGTCGCCGTACAGCGCGTGCAGCGCCTCGTCCACGATCGCGACGGCCACCTCCGCGCCCGGAACCGGCGTCCCCGCGGCGTCGGTCACCCGCACGGACATCGGCAGCGTCGAGCCCGGCTCCGCCTCCGTC
Source organism: uncultured Planctomycetales bacterium (assembly GCA_964546345.1). GTDB lineage: Bacteria > Planctomycetota > PLA2 > PLA2 > JAEUHO01 > JAYTCP01. The sequence goes on along the minus strand of CAZJJQ010000387.1, from coordinate 3,351 downwards.
CGACCGCCCTCGACGACCACCGTCGGACGCAGGAGCCGGTCCACGGGCGGGACCCGCAGCATCTTCGTCGTCTGGACGAGGTTCCCCCGGTCCACCAGCGCGACCCCGACGAACAGGTTCGGGACGTGTTCGGGGCCCAGCTTCACCTCGACCACCGCGGCGCTCGCACGGTCGTCGGCCCCGCCGAGACGCACCGTGTCGTACGCCAGCAGGCGCGGCCCCTCCACGGTCGAGAGGAACGGTCGGGCGCCCACGGGCGACACCACGAGCAGCCGCGCGACGTCGCCCACGGCGTAGGCGTCCTTGTCCGCGATCACCTCGAGCCGGTCGCCGGAGACCCCTTCGTCGGCCCGGTCGCCGAGCACCCAGACGTGGAGGAGGGCTCGTGCCGCCGCTCCCGGCGGCTCGTTGCCCGCGCGGGGGACGACCGCCGAGAGGGCGTAGCGCCCGTTGCGCGCGAAGGGCACCTCGAGCCTCGCCGTGCCGTCGGTGCCCGTCGTGAACGGGAACGTCCCGGCCTCGCGCTCCTCGCGCACGGGGTGTCCGTCGGCGTCCGCGACCTCGCCCACGAGGGCGACGCTCAAGATGCCGGCGCGCGAGGCCGCGGGGCCGCCGTCGGCGAGCGCCACCTTCACCGTCACCTGCGCGACGCCCTCCGCGCCGTAGAGGTGCTTGTCGGTCTTGAGCGCCACCGTGAGGGGCGAGGCGACGAGCGCGACGGAGCCGCTCCCCGCCATGGCCGTGCGGTCGGGACCGGTCACGGTCACGCGGAGCGAGACGAACCCGTCCTGGTCCTTCGGGGGCAGGGTGGCCTTGACGACCGCCTTCCCGGCCGCGTCGAGGGTGCCCTGGCCCACCGCGAGCACCTCGGGCGCGTACGCCTCGCGCTCGGTGCCGAAGAACAGCCGCGCCAGCTCGTCGGTGGGGAACAGCTCGCGGTCCACGCGGGTGTAGACGAGGGACCACGCGTACGCCGCGTTCGCCACGGGGCCGCCCTCGTACAACGAGGCGGCGCAGGAGAACGTCACCTCCTGGCCGGGCATCGCCCGCGCGGGCGCGCCCGCGACGGTCACCTCGAACGTCGGCTTGCGGTACGCCTGGACGCGGAACGGGGCGGCGTACGCCTTGCCGCCGACGTCCACGACGAGGGTCGCGTCGCCGAGCGGGCAGTCCGCCGGCAGGTCGAGGCCCGTCGCGAACGTCCCCAGGTCGGCCGAGATCGGCGCGACGACCGTGCCGAGCTCTCGGCCTCCCTCCGCCACGAACGCCACCTTCGCCTCGCGTGCGCCCTCGTCGAGCACGTGGTGCCCGTCCCGCCAGGCGCGGACGACGCCCTTCACCTCCACGCGCTCGCCGGGCCGGTAGGCCGGCTGGTGGGGGAAGGCGTACACCCGGCGATCGGCGACGTCCGCGGGGAGGTACGTCTCGACGCCGAACGCGAGGTCGTCGCCGCGCCGCGCGCGGACCTCGATCGTGGGGGGCGCGGCGACGTCGAGCCGCAGCAGGCCCTTCGCGTCGGTCCGCCCCGTCGCGAGCACGCGCTCGCCCGCGCGCACCTCGACGGTCGCGCCCTCGAGGGCTGCGCCGGAGACGCGGTCGGCGGCGAAGGCGAGGATCCCCGCGGGGTCGCGCTTGACGACGAGCGCGAGGCCGGAGGAGACGGCGGAGACGACGGCGGCGCGCGTCCCGCGACGCACCTCGACGAGGTACAGCCCGGCCGACGGGAGCGGCACCTCGACCGAGGCGCCGGTCCCCTCGGCGGCCTCCTTCGGCAGGTCCACGGTGCGGGAGCTCACGAACGTGAGGGCGACCGCGAGCGGCGTGAGGCCGAGCTTCGTCCGCGTCCCCTCGTCGAGCTCGTCGGGCAGCGGCGGAGCCGGGTTCCGGGCGGCCTTCCGCGCGTCGTCGAGGGCGCCCTTCAGCCGCGCGGCCAGGATCTCGCCCTTCGTCAGGTCGAGCCGCAGGGAGAGGAACGCGGCGGGGTCGTCCACGCGGTAGACGAACCACGTGGCGGGACCCGGCAGGTCGCTGCGCACCTTCACGAGGGCCCGTTCTCCCGGTGCGGACGTCCGCTCCACGGTCACGTAGAGGGAGTCGGCGAGCGCGTGCCCGGCGCAGAGGCCGAGGGCGAGGATCCCGGCGAGAAGGGGGGCGAGCCTGCGCAGGATCGACGTCATCGCGGACCTCCGGCCAGGGGCTCTTCCTTCGACACGCTTTCCTCGCCGCGGGTTCCCGTCGCCCGGGGGGGCGGGTCCGCGACCCCGGCGCCGGGCGTGCGGGTCCCGTGGAAGACCGGGGCGCGCCGCTCGACGGCCGCCCGGATGCCCTCCGCCGCGTCCGCGTCCGCGATGGCGACCCGTTGGGCCTGCGCCTCGCCTTCCAGGGCGTCGGAGAGGTTGCGCGTGGCAGCCTCCCGGAGGAGCCCCTTCACGAGGCGGGTCGCCAGGGCCGGGCCGGCCGCGAGCCGCTGCGCCACCTCCACCGCCCTGCTCAGCACCTGCTCCCGGGGGAGCGCCTCCAGCGCGAGCCCGAAGCGCACCGCCTGCTCGCCGGAGACCGCCCGCTCCGGGAGGAGCAGCAGCTCGGCCGCGCGGGCCCGTCCCACCAGCCGTTCGAGGTGGAACGTGCCCCCTCCGTCGGGCACGAGCCCCACGCGGCCGTACGCGGTCGAGAGCGTCGCCTTCTCGGCGATCACGCGCAGGTCGCACGCGAGCGCCAGGTCGAGCCCTGCGCCCGCCGCGGGCCCGGTGATCGCGGCGACCGTGGGCTTCCCGCCCTCCGCCAGGGAGAGGATCGTGCCCTGAAAGACCGGCAGGAGCTCGTCGAGCAGCAGCCTCATGGTGCCGTCCTGCAGGGCCGCCTGGAACACGCCCACGTCGGCGCCGACGCAGAAGGTGCGCCCCTCGGCGCCGAGCACGATCGCGCGCACGGCCGGGTCGGTCTGGGCGGCCTCGACGGCGCGGGCCAGCGCCCGGAAGTGCTCGGGGTCGAGGGCGTTGAACGCGCGCGGGCGGTCGAGGACCACGATGCGCACCGCGCCGTCGTCGCGGATGGTCACGGCCATGGGCACCTCCGGCCGCCGAGTGTGGCACGGCCTCCTTCGGGGAGGCACGGGGGACGGGGGCGTTCCGATCCCGCCGTCACGGGTGTAGCCTCTCGCCCCATGCGAGTCCGGGCCCGCGTCCTCGTGCTGCTCCCCCTCCTCGGGATCGTCCCGCCTGCGCACGCCGACGACCCGGCGCCCTCGACGCCCCGCGGCGCCGGTGCGCCCGCGTCGCCGGCGCCGATCCCCGTGCCGCCCCCGTCGCCGCCTGCGGCCATGGACGCCCCCCCGCCCCCGCCGCCCCCGCC
>CAZJJQ010000386.1:0-4486 GCA_964546345.1 uncultured Planctomycetales bacterium | reverse complement strand
GTGGACGTCCCCGAGAACTGGCTCCTCTGCTCCCGGCTGCGCGCGATCCACGCGCGGCTCTCCTCCCTCTCCGATCCGGCCGAGGCCGCCGTCGCGTGGCGCCAGGCCGAGGCGGCCGTCCATGCGGCGGGCGCCGACGAGGACGCGGCCGTGGCCCTGCCCGTGCTCGAGCGCGACCTCGGCGAGCTCGCCGCCCTGCTCGCGGCGTGGGACGCGCGCAAGGCGCCGCTCCCCGCCTGGGACCAGGCCGTCCTCAAGCGCGCGATGAACGCCTACAAGAAGCGCCTGAAGCTGGCGCGTGCCGACGATGCGATCTCGTCGAGCCGCAACCCGCTCAGTCGCGGGGCGTCGTCCGGCATCCTCGGCATCCGCCCTCCCGACCAGTACGCGCAGGAGGTCTGGGACCTGCTGGTGGCGCACGGCCGGCTACGGGACGCGGGAGGCGGCCTCCTCGAGCCCGCGACGGACGCGCTCCAGGACTGACGCGGGCACGGCAGGGGCCCTCCGGGGCCTGACGCCGGTCCCCGCGGGGGCCACGGGCGCCACGCCCCGGTCGTCGCCCTTGCCGAACACGTTGCCGGCCTCGAGCGGCACGCCGAACGCGTCGGCGAGGCGGTTCATCGTGTTGAAGTGGCAGATGGCGAACACGAGCTGGACGACCTCCGCCTCCGAGAAGACCTTCCGGAGCGCGTCCACGTCGGCGCGCACGATCTTCTCCGGGGTGCGCGTCAGCTTGCGGGCGAAGGGGAGCGCCGCCTTGCGGCGGGCGTCGAGCGCCCATCCGGACTCGACTTCGTGCACGTGGGAGGTGGACAGGCCCGCGACCGCGGCCATGTAATGGACGTGGCCCATTCAATAGAAGCACTCGTTCTCGCTCGACACCGCCCAGAACACGTCGTTGAGCAGGGTGGCGTCGAGACCGCCCTCCGTGCGCATGGCCTTCGCCATCGCCATGAGGGCCTCGCTCGTCTTCGGCTGGCGTCCGCTCACGAGCAGCAGGTTGGGGAACTCCCGCCCCTTGAAGAGCTCGGGCATGGCTGCGTGCGCCGCTTCGTTCGAGAGCGGGGACAGGAACGCCTTCCCAGCCCGCGACCGTCGGAAGCCCTCCTCCAGCTCGGCGGCCGAGCGCTGCGGGCCGGCGAGGACCGCGCCGTCGGCGGCGGCGGCGGGGGGCGGGGGCGTCGTCCTCGCGTCGGCGCGAGGCGCCTCGACGCGCGCGCAGGCGGGGCCGCACGCTCGGCAGCCGGGCAGCAGACCGAGGGCCGTGGCGACCAGGAGGAAGGGGGCGCGGCGCACGTCGTGACTCCGCCGGGGACCAGCGCCGTAACGGGCGGCGTCCGGAGGGATTCCCGGCACGCGCGTCGGGCGACGGGGAGGAGCGCTCACCGGCCCCCTGTACCCGACCTGCCCCCGAGACGCGGGGGCGTCCCGGGGGGGTGAACACGGGCCCTACGGGCCTGCCTCGTCGGTGAGCGCGCCCGGCCCGGTCCGCGGTCGGGCAGGGGATGCCCCCCTCACTTCCCCCCGGGCGAGCGCACGCGGCGCCCCCGCTGCGGCAGATGGCGGATGGCACGCTCCACCCAGCACCACTCGCCCAGGGCCCGCGTCGCTTCCTCGTGGCCGCGCGCGTCGGCCCGAATGCGAACGACGCCGTCCACCTCACCCTCGATCTCGACCCCGGGGATCTCCCGCAGCCGCTCGAGAACCTGCGCAACGCCGACCCGCGCCGCGAACGCTCGCCGAATGGCCACGAGATAGGTCGTCATGCGGATCGCCAATGTACCACCTGCCGCAGGGAGCGGAGCGCGCTCCAGGCCCCCGGCGTGCGTCATGGACCCGAGACCCGAGGCATTCCCGCACCCTCGAAGGGCGGCAGCAGCCCGACCGAGCGGCAGGCCTCGCGCAGGACACGAGCCGCGAGCTCCGCTCGTCGGCCGTCCCGCGGCATCGCGAGGTATTGCGGTCGCCGCGCGAGCAGCACGGCCAAGGCTCCGCACACGGCGGGCGCGGCCATGGACGTGCCGTTCATCGCGGCCCAAGGCCGACCCCCGGCTCCCAGGGCTCGCGGGATCGTGGAGATGACGCCGACGCCCGGACCGCAGCAGTTGATGCCCTCTCCGCGACACGAGAACGAGGCGAAGGCATACCCGTGCTCTCCCGCCGCGGAGACCGGGCACGCGCGAGCTGCGATCGAACCGCGCGGATACCGGTCCGGTCGGCCGATCGCACTCACGCCGATGGCCACGTCGTCCCGAGCCGGCCAGCCGACCGCCTCGGCCTGGTTGCCGGCGGCGCAGATGCAGAGCGTCCCGGACTCGTACGCGTCGAGGACCCGGTCGCTCACGATGCCGGAGCGCTCCCGCGAGGCCATGCTGAGGTTGATCAGATCGACCGCCTCGCCTTTCGAGAGCCGATCCAGGGCGTGCGAGATCTCGGCCTGGTCGGCGCCGCCGTCATCGACGTCCACCGCCACCGACAACAGCGCCGCCCCTGGGGCGACTCCCAGGAAGCCGTACTCGTCCCCGGCCGGTCGTGCGCCGATGATGCCCAAGACGTGCGTTCCGTGCTCGGCCGCATCGGCTGCCCCCTTGGGGCCCACGCGGACGACGTGCCCGAGCGCCTCGTTCCGGTCGAACCCCGTGTCGATCACGCCGATCCTGACGCCCTTGCCGGCCTCTGGATCGGGCTCGTCGATTCCCAGTGCCGCATGCCACCATCCGAGGCCCCGGTCTGCCTCCGGCAAGGGCGGGCACTCGATCTCGACCGCTGCGCCTTCGATCCCTGAGGTCATCGTCCAGTGCCCCGTCACGGGATGCACGACCAACCGGGCCTCGTGCAGGTCGCGCGGCATCGCCAAGGTGGCCCGGCCCAGCTCGTCGGTTCGAGCAGACGCGGCGAAGGCGCCGCCCGCGTGGGTGCCGAGCAGGACCACGAGGGCCGACCTGAGCACGTCGCCCTCGCTGCGCACCTCGATCGAGAGCGTCACCTGCTTGGCCCGCGGGGCGCCTTGGGGGCGATGGAGGATCTCCTGCTCCAGATGGAAGCACGCATGGGCGGGACCGAGCGCGTGCCGTACCTCGTCGAGGTCCGTCGTCGTCGTGACGATCGCGCGTGGGTCTCCTCCCGCCCGCGGATCCCATGCCTGCGCGCATGAGCCCAACCGGGGCGAGCTCGCGACGCGGTCGATCGCCGAGAGGATGGCCGGGTCGAGCGCGGCACCGGCACGGAACTCCCGTCGGATCGCCATGTACGTCGGCATGTTCCGCCCTCCGCCAGACCCACCCCGCGTGGCGCCCTGGGCCCTCCGAGCACGCCCGTGGCGACGCCGCATCGGTGGACCTCGTCCCCTGAGCGGCGGCCTGACGCCCCTAGTGTCGCCCTTCCCGAGCGGCCCCTCCCCCTGAAAACCCGTGGCGCTACGCACGAGGCCACCGGGAGCCGAACGGAGGACAGGCCCCCGCGGGGGGGCGAGGCCGGAGGTCCGGGCGCGAAGCGGGCGGGGGAGGGCATGCTCCTGCCTCGCTCCGAGGAGGGATCGTTTCCCCGGAATCCTCGGCACCCGCATCGACCGGAGGCCGCGCCCGGCCCGCCGGTGCGGCCCCCACCCCGCGCCGGGGCGGCCCGGGCGTCAGCCCGCGCGATGGACCGGGTAGTCGATGTAGCCCTTGTCGCCGGGCGTGTAGAGCGTCGAGAAGTCGGGCGGGTTGAGGGGGAGCCCCGCCTTCGCCCGCGCGACGAAGTCGGGCGTGCAGAGGAAGGGGACGCCGAACGCGACGGCGTCGGCCTCGCCGGCGGCGACGGCCGCGGCGGCCTTCGGTGCGTCGTAGCCTCCGTTCGCGATGAACGGCCCCCGGAAGGCCTTGCGCAAGAGCGGCGACACGGGCTCGCCGGGCGTGTGCATCACGGAGCCCGGCAGGCCCTCGACGACGTGGAGGTAGGCGAGGCGCAGGGTGGACAGGCGCTCCGCGGCACGGGCGAAGGTCGCCCCGGCCGTGCTGTCCACCATGTCGTTGTAGGTCCCCCGCGGGGAGAGGCGGATCCCCACGCGATCCGGCGACCATGCCGCCGCGCACTCCGCGGCCACCTCCACGGCGAACCGCGTGCGGTTCTCGATGCTGCCGCCGTACCCGTCCGTCCGACGGTTGCTGCCGTCGCGCAGGAACTGGTCCACGAGGTAGCCGTTCGCCCCGTGGATCTCGACGCCGTCGAAGCCCGCGGCCCGCGCGCGGCGCGTGCCCTCGCCGAACGCCTTCACGATGCCGCCGATCTCCTCGGTCGTCAGCGCGCGCGGCGTCACGTACGGCTTCGTGCCGAGGGGCGTGTGGCTCTCGCCCTTCGCCGCGATGGCCGACGGCCCCACCGGCAGCGCGCCGTCGAGGAAGTCGGGGTGCGAGACCCGGCCCATGTGCCACAGCTGGAGGAAGATGCGGCCCCCGGCCGCGTGGACCGCGTCGGTGACGCGCTTCCAGCCCGCCACGTGCGCGTC
>CAZJJQ010000385.1:0-4493 GCA_964546345.1 uncultured Planctomycetales bacterium | reverse complement strand
AGCCTCCGAAATCGAGCCCGATCGGTCGGGAGCGCATCCCCCCCGCATCGGGGGGCACGCTACGCGTTCGACGATTTCTTCACACGCTCTCCGTCCGCGTAGGCTCCCCGGCACGAGCGCCGAGGGTGCAGCGGGAGCTCGGGACCCTCGGCGCGCCTCACCCTGTCGGGCCGTCGCCCTCGGGGCCGTCCGGCTCCGCCTCGGAGGCGTCGTCCGACGCCGCGCGCGTGCCGGCCAGCGGCAATCCCAGGGTCTTCGCGGCGACCTGGAGATCGAGCCACACCTCGCGGCGCGCGGAAGGGTTGCGCAGGAGGTAGGCGGGGTGGAAGGTCGGCAGCGCGAGGTATCCCTCGGGCGAGGTGACGAGGCGACCGCGGATCCCCGTGATGCCCTGGTCCGTGCGGAGGACCGCCCGCGCTGCCGGGGTCCCGAGCACCAGGACGAGCTCGGGGGCCAGCAGTCGCAGCTGCTCGAGGAGGTACGGACGGCAGGCGGCCGCCTCGGCGGGCGACGGCGTGCGGTTGCCGGGGGGACGGCACTTCACCACGTTGCAGATGTAGACGTCTTCGCGGCGTAGGCTGATGGCGAGCAGCATGCGCGTCAGCAGCTGTCCCGACCTGCCGACGAACGGACGTCCGCTCGCGTCCTCCTCCGCCCCGGGCGCCTCCCCCACCACCACGACCCGCGGACGCCGGGCCCCCTCGCCGAAGACGACCCGCGTCCGGCGCTCACAGAGACCGCACTTCCGACAGCTCTCCGCCTCCGTCCGCAGCCGCTCGAAGGGATCCGCCTCCAGGGGCTCGGGCGGCGGGACCAGGCCCCTGGGCGACGCCGGGGGAGGGAGCGGGGTGGGAACGGGGGTGGAGGTCGTCGGGCCGGGAGTGCCGGTGCCCGGGTCCGCGGGCCCCCGGGGAGCCGGCCGGAGGAGCGCGGGCGAACCGGCTACCGCGGCGGAGGCGGAATCGAGGGAGGAAGGGGGCGCAGGGGGCCGCGCCTCGTCGGGCACCGACGGGGGAGTGCCCGGGGGGATACCGAAGGTGGACATCAAACCAGGGCCGAAAGTCCCTGGTGCTCGACCGCCCCCCCCTGCAGGGGAGGAGCCTGCGGAAGAAGCGCCGGCGGAGGGGGACGCGGGGAACGCCGTCGCTCCCTGCGCGCCGTCCAGAGGCGCAGCGGCGCGCCTCGCGGCCTCCGGGCGTGGCCCCTCAAGCCAGAGGAACGGTCCGCAGGCCCCCCGCAACCACCGGAGGTGAAGGAGGGCTTCGGCGCGGGACGAAGGCACGGGTGACGGCACCCCGCGATGCTAGCGGCGGGCGGGGACGGCCCGGCCGCAGCCCCCCCGCGCCCCCCCCTTCCCCCACGGGATCGATCCCCCGGGGACCGGCGGATGACACGGACCTCGTACGAAAGGGAGGGTCGGGACCCAGGGTCCCGACCTCGGCGGCGGTGACGGCCAGGCGCAGCCCGCGAAGGATTCGTTGACACGAAAACGGGCGCCTTGCTAGAACCCCCGCTCGTGTTCGGGCAGGAGGTCGGCTCCTTCGTTGGGTTGGCGCCGACGCAGATCTCGACTCCGACAGGGTTGCAGGCAGGGTTCTCGAGGGTTGCGGCGGTTCGGGCGGAAGCCCCGGGCGGCGTGGGCCGATCCTGGGTCCGTGCGGGTCGTCGTCGTCGTAGACGGTCTTGCGAAAGGATGGTTCCCGGATGAAGCGCGCCTCTCTTTCGGTGAGGTTCGGGCTTTCGGTCCTGGTCCCGGTGGTGGCCTTCGGCGGCTGCACGCGGCGTCTGCCCGTGTCGTCGTCGGGCCCCCTGGAGACGGGGTCCGCGCTCTCGGACGCGACCCTGGTGTCGGACCGCGGCCAGCCTGCCGCCGGTGCCCGCCTGGTCCCGGTCCGCGCCGTCGCGGACGAGCCCGCGCCGGCTCCCGCCGATGCCCCGCCCGCTCCCGCTCCCGCTCCGGCCGGCACGCCGAACGACCTCCTCGAGGCCGGTCGGCGTGCGGCGCAGATCGACGCGGACGCCCGCGCGGTCGCCACGAAGGAGGCGCTCGCCTCCGCGCGCGCGGCCCTGCAGGCGGGTGACGTCGATGGCGCCCGCGCGTTCTACGGCAAGGCCCTGCAGCTCGACGGCTCGAACACCGAGGCGCAGGAGGGCTGGCGCAACCTCAACGCCGACCGTCCGAGCAGCGTCGGGGAGTACTTCGACCGCACGCGTCGCGAGGAGGCCATCCGCCGCGACCAGGCGATCACGCAGGTCTCCGCCTACCTCAAGCGCGGTCAGACGCTCGAGGCCCAAGAGGACTTCAAGGGCGCGATCAAGGAGTACCAGGCGGCGAACGCCATCGTCTCCTGGTACTCGAACCAGGCCTCCTTCCCGGCGACGTCCGACTCCCTCCGCGACCTGATCGACCGGGTCCGCGAGAAGGCCGATCGCAAGGCGCGCGACGACCGCGCCGCGGCGATCCGCAAGGCGCAGGGCGCGCACGAGCTCGACCTCGCCCGCGAGCGCGAGGAGCGCCTCGGCCGCATCCGCGCCTACTTCCGCGAGGCCGACCTGGCCTACCGCCGGGGCGAGTACGCCGCGGCCCGCGAGTACGCGAAGCAGGTCCTGATCGAGGACCCGCAGAACTGCGGCGCGAAGCGGCTCATCGACGTGAGCTACGAGAAGGAGCACCTCGCCCGCACGAACGAGGCGAACCGGAAGTTCGACGAGGAGTGGAAGCGGACCTTCGAGCAGCTGAAGGACGCCACCATGCCCCAGAGCGAGACGGTGGTGTTCCCCGACGACTGGCTGCAGACCGTCGCGCAGCGCAAGCCGCGTCAGGTCGGCGACATCGACGTCCCCACCGACAACGAGAGCAAGGCCGCCATCATCGCGACCCTCGAGGCGAAGCGCGTGAAGGGCCTGCAGTTCCAGGAGCAGAACCTGGACCAGGTCGTGACCTACCTGCGCACGGTGACGGGCCTCAACTTCCACATCACCCAGAAGGTCCGCCAGGACAAGTTCGACTCGATCAAGGTGACGATCCCCCTGCTCGACGACGTGTCCGTGAAGGACGTGCTCGACCTCGTCACGACGCAGTACGAGCTGCGCTGGGAGCCCCGTGAAGGCGTGGTGACGATCGCGCTCAAGGACGAGGTGTCCGGCACCCTCCGCCAGCGCTACTTCGACGTGAAGGACCTCGCGGTCAAGATCCAGAACTTCCGCGGCACCGACATCTTCCTGGCGCCGAGCAACTTCACGCCGCCCGAGCCGCCCGAGCTGGCCGAGCCGGCGTCCATCTTCCCCCAGGACGCGCTGGTGGACACGATCAAGGCGGTCGTGGATCCCGAGACGTGGATCGAGGGCACCGACCTCCAGATCAAGAACGGCACCCTGATCGCGAAGAACACGGTCGAGGTGCTCGACAAGATCGAGCAGCTGCTCAACGAGCTCAGGAAGAGCTCCGGCCCGATGATCAGCCTCGAGGTGCGCTTCATCTCGGTCGAGGACAACTTCCTCCGGGACGTGGGCGTGGACATCCGCGGCCTCGGCAACGAGCCCGGCATCGGCATCCCCTCGCTCGGCTCGGGCGTCCCGCGCCAGGACGACGTGTTCTTCGGCTCGCCCGCCAACCCGTCCGGCGTCCCCTTCGGCGTGATCCCCGAGCCGCACTCGGTGGGCACCACGAACGACACCGGTCTGTTCTACAACGACGGCGCCGACGGCCAGTACCACGCACGCGTCGAGAACCTGTTCGACACGGTGCTCGGCAACGCCGGCACGCTGCTCGGCACGGGCGGCCTCACGCTCCAGCACACCTTCCTCGACGACACGCAGATGGAGGTCATCCTCCGCGCGGTCCAGAAGTCGGAGCGCATCGAGACGATCACCTCCGCGAACGTGACGGTCTACAACACGCAGCGCGCGGTGGTCGAGGTGCTCAACAAGGTCGCCTACGTGGCGGACTACGACGTGGAGATCGCGCAGGCGTCCAACATCGCCAACCCGATCGTCCGCAACGCGATCGACGGCGTCGTGCTCGACGTCAAGCCGGTCGTGTCCTCGGACCGCCGCTTCATCACCCTCGAGCTGCGGCCCACGGTCGCGACGCTCGTCCGCCCGATCCCGACGTTCAGCACGTCGCTCGCCTCCGGTCCCGTGACCGCGAGCGCCCCGGTCGTCATCCAGGTGCCCAAGCTCACGAAGAGCAGCGTGCGCACGACCGTGACGATGCCCGACGGCGGCACGCTCCTGATCGGCGGCCTCAAGTTCTACGAGGAGCTCAACGCGACGAGCGAGATCCCGGTGCTCGGCAAGCTGCCGGTGCTCGGGTTCATGTTCTCGCGCAAGGGCAACTTCGTGAACCGTCGCAACCTGATCGTCCTGATCACCGCGCACGTCGAGGCCCTCGAGGAGCGCGAGCCCCAGGGCGAGTGGAAGGCGCCGGTCCCGCTGGAGACGTTCGTCCCCCTCGAGGACCCCTGCGTCGAAGACTTCGCGCCGACGTGCGC
>CAZJJQ010000384.1:0-4502 GCA_964546345.1 uncultured Planctomycetales bacterium | reverse complement strand
GAGATGTCGAACGTGCCGCCGCCCAGGTCGAACACGGCGATCTTGCCCGACTTCTTCTTGTCGAGGCCGAAGGCGAGCGCCGCCGCGGTGGGCTCGTTGAGGATGCGTCGGACGTTGAGGCCCGCGATCGTGCCGGCGTCCTTCGTGGCCTGGCGCTGGCTGTCGTTGAAGTACGCCGGGACCGTGATCACCGCGTCCTTGACGGGGTGGCCCAGGTAGTCCTCGGCCGACTTCTTCAGGGCCTGGAGGACCACCGCGGAGATCTCGGGCGGGGTGTACGTCTTGCCGCGCACGTCCACCTTCACCAGCTCGCTCGGTCCGCCCACCACCTTGTACGGGACCAGCTTCTCCTCGCTGGCGACCTCGGAGTGCCGGCGTCCCATGAAGCGCTTGATGCTGTACACGGTGTTCTTCGGGTTCGTCACCGCCTGGCGCTTGGCGGCCTGGCCCACGAGCCGCTCGCCGCTCTCCGTGAAGGCGACGACGGACGGGGTCAGCCGGTGCCCTTCCGAGTTGACGATCACCCGGGGCTCGCCGCCCTCCATGATCGCGACGACGCTGTTCGTGGTGCCGAGGTCGATGCCGATGATCCGGTCCGCCATGGTGCTTCCTGCTCCGTTCGTGCGGGGGCTCACCCCGCGGTGGGTTCGGCCGTGCCATTCAGGCACGCCCGATCGTGTCGATTCGACGCGGCCCGTCAGCCGGTCGCGCGTCCGCCCGGGGCCGTGCCGCCGTCTCCGGAGGGCGGCTCGTCCGCGTCGGGCTCCTTCTCGCCCGGCGCGCCGAGGCCGTACTCGTGGATCTTGCGGTAGAGGGTCCGCGTGCTGATGCCGAGGAGCTTCGCGGCCCGTTCCCGATTGCCCCTGACGTCGCGCAGGGTGTTGGTGACGAGGATCTTCTCGACCTCGTCCATCCGCACGCCCGACAGCGACTTCAAGGGGTCGGCCCGGTCCGAGGGCTCCCGTGCGTAGACGGGCACCGTCTCGGGCCCGAGGACGGCGTCGCGGCCCATGAGGACCATGGCCTCGACGACGTTCTTGAGCTCCCGGACGTTGCCCGGCCAGCGGTAGGCCATCAGCAAATCGAGGGCCTCTCGCGAGAGGCTCCGGGCAGGCCGCCCGTGACGCTCCGCGCTCATGGCCAGGAAGTGCGCGGCGAGGGCGGGAAGGTCGGCCAGCCGCTCCCGGAGGGGGGGGAGCTCGACGGTCACCACCCGCAGCCGGAAGTAGAGGTCCTCGCGGAAGCGGCCGGCCTCCACCGCCTGCCGCAGGTCCTTGTTCGTGGCCGCCACCAGGCGCACGTTGACCCGGATCGGGTCGTTGCTCCCGACCCGGACGATCTCGCCCGACTCGAGGGTTCGCAGGAGCTTCGCCTGGGTCGGCAGGGGCATGTCGCCCAGCTCGTCGAGGAACAGGGTCCCCCCGTCCGCCGCCTCGAAACGCCCCTTGCGCCGGGCCACCGCGCCGGTGAACGCGCCCCGCTCGTGGCCGAACAGCTCGCTCTCGAGGACCCCCTCCGCCAGCGCCGCGCAGTTGAGCGGCGCGAACGGCTTGTTCCGACGCGGGCCCGAGCGATGGAGCGCCTGCGCCACGAGCTCCTTGCCCGTCCCCGACTCCCCGAGGATGAGCACGGTGGCGTCGGTGTCGGCCACCTGGTTCATCACGTCGAGGATCCGCTGCATGGCGGGGCTTTCACCGATGATGCCCGGGAACGAGAACGTCTTGTCGAGGGTCTTGCGCAGCTCCCGGTTGGTCCGCTCGAGCGCGATCCGCTCGCCGGCGGCGAGGACGCTCTGGCGCAGGATGCCGAGGTCCACGGGCTTCTGGAGATAGGTGAGGGCGCCCGCCCGCATGGCCTTCACCGCCCCCTCCACGGTGCCGAAGCCCGTGACCACGAGGCACTGCGGCGTCTCGCGCTCGCCCCGCAGCTCGGCGCACCGGGCGACGAGCGCCATCCCGTCGAGGTCCTGGAGCCGGAGGTCGGTCACGACCAGCTCGGGCTCCTCGCTCGCCAGCAGCCTCAACCCCTCGGCGCCCGATCCCGCGAGGCGCACCCGGTGCCCGGCCCGCTCGAGGACCTCGGCCACGATCTTTCCGTGGGCCTGGTCGTCCTCGACCACCAGGACGTTGAGGGAGATGGGTTCCTTCACGCTCATGGACTCTGCCATCCTGTCAGGGTCCCGTCGCAAGTCCCGTTCCGACAAGGGGGAGCGTCGGTGCCACATCGGCAGCCCCGGCCCGGGCCGCCCTTGCCCGGCACGCCCGCCGGCCCCCGCCGCCCCCCCATTCCCGAGCCGGGTCGCGCCCCTACCCGGCTACGCTTCCCTCATGCCGACGCCGCGCCCGCCCGCCCCGCCGCCGCAGGGCCTCGCCTTCCTCGGCGCCGTGGCGGGCGGCCTCGTCCACGAGATCCGCAACCCGCTCTCGACGCTGAGCCTCAACCTCCAGCTGATGGAGGAGGAGGTCGCCGACGAGGGCGGCCCGCGCGCGCCCCGCCTCCTCGAGCGGATCGGCACCCTGCGCCGCGAGATCACGCGGCTCGAGGACATCCTCAACGACTTCCTGCGCTACGCCGGCATGCGGCGCCTCGACCTGGCGGAGGTGGACCTCAACCGCGTGATCGAGGAGACCGTCGGCTTCTTCGCGCCGGAGTGCTCGAGCGCGAAGGTGGATCTCGCGTTCTACCCCGACGCCCGGCTCCCCCTCATCCGCCTCGACGAGCGCCTCGTGAAGCAGGCCCTGATGAACCTGCTCATCAACGCGCTGCAGGCGATGGAGGGGCGTGCCGGCGGCCAGATCTTCGTGCGCACCCGCCTCGAGGGGGAGCGGGCGCGCGTGGACGTGATCGACGGCGGCACGGGCATCCCCGAGGACCTCCGCGAGCGCGTGTGGGACGTCTACTTCAGCAGCAAGCAGGGAGGCACCGGCCTCGGCCTGCCCACCGCCCGCCGCATCGCGGAGGAGCACGGCGGCAGCCTCGCGTTCGTGACCGAGGTGGGCAAAGGCACCGACTTCGTGCTGCTGCTGCCGCTGCGCGGCCCGACCCCGCCGCCGGCGGGGCCCTCCGAGGACGGCGGGTGACGGCGGGGGTCACGCCCCGGTGGGTCGAGGCGTGCGGGGGTCGGAGCGTGGGAGGGCGGGGCCTGGGGGGGGCGTGAGGTCGGGAGGGGGGCGTCGCGGGCGGGCGGGGGCGGAAGGTGCCGAGGATTCCAGGGGGCGCGGGGGCGCGGGCGGTATCTTCGGCGCGTCATGAGCACCGAGATCGTCTGCGTGGAAGATCGCTCCGACGTCGCCGCCGAGCTGCGGCACGCGGGGGAGATCCTGCGCCGCGGGGGCCTCGTCGCCTTCCCCACGGAGACGGTCTACGGCATCGCGGTCGCCGCGACGCTGCCCGACGCCGTCGAGCGCCTCTACGCGATCAAGGGCCGCCCGAAGGACAAGCCCATGACGGTCATGGTCGCCGACGTCGCCGACGTGCGGCGACGGTGCCCGAAGATCCCCGCCGCCGCGGAGCGGCTGATGGAGCGCTTCTGGCCCGGCGCGCTCACGCTCGTGCTGCGCGACGCCGACGGGCACATGACCGGGTTCCGGCTTCCCTCCCACCCTCTCGCGCTCGGCCTCGTGCGCGAGGCGGGCGTGCCGCTGCTCGTCCCCTCCGCCAACCGGTCGGGCAACCCGCCGGCCACGACGGCGGAGGGCGTGCTGCGCGAGCTGCCCACCGAGCTCGACCTCGTCATCGACGGCGGCTCGGCGAAGGGCGGGGTGCCGAGCACGGTGGTGCAGGTGCTCGCCGACGACGACGTGCAGGTGCTGCGCTCCGGGGCGATCCCCGACGCCCGCATCCTCGACGTCGGGCGGGTGGAGGTCCTGTTCGTCTGCTCGGGCAACACCGATCGCAGCCCCCTCGCGTGCGCGCTGCTCAAGCGCAGGCTGGCCGAGCGGCTCGGCTGCACGGAGGCCGAGCTGCCGGACCGCGGCTTCCACGTCGCGTCCGCGGGGCTCGACGCGGCCGAGGGCCGTCCCGCGTCCGACAGCTCGATCCGCGTCGCGAAGGAGTGGGAGGGCGGCGCCCTCGACCTCACCGAGCACCGGTCGCGCAAGCTCACCACGGCCATGATCGACGCCGCGACCCACGTCTTCTGCATGGAGCGGTGGCAGCTCGAGGAGATCCTCGCGTTCTTCCACAGCCGCTCGCGCGACGTGCGGCTCGTCGATCCCGAGGGCAACGACGTGGAGGATCCGCACGGCCGTTCGCTCCTCGCGTACCGCAGGCTGCTCGGACGTCTCGACGCGGCGGCGACGCTGCTCGCGGGAGGGCTGGTGTCATCCGTATCGTCCTCGTGAGCGACCACGCGGCGTTCGCGGCGAAGGCCGCCCTCGCCGCCCACCTGAAGGCCGGCGGCCACGAGGTGCTCGACCTCGGCACGGACGGGCCCGCCTCGGTGGACTACCCCGACTTTGGCGCCAAGGGCGGCAGGGCGGTGGCCGCGGGGCTCGGCGAGC
>CAZJJQ010000383.1:0-4505 GCA_964546345.1 uncultured Planctomycetales bacterium | reverse complement strand
TGCATGCGGATCACGTTGGGGTGCTCGATGCCCTGGAGCGCCTGCGACTCGCGGATGAACCGCTCGCGGGCCTGCGCGTCCTCGCGGTGCTCGGGCTTGAGGGCCTTCACGGCGACCTCGCGGCCCGAGGGGACGGTGCGCGCGCGGAACACGATGCCGAAGGCGCCCGCGCCGTGGCGCGCGACGAGCTCGACCGCCTCGCCGGCGCCCAGCGGCCGGAGGTGCGCGCCCGTCGAGAAGCCCGTGGGCACCTCGGCGAGGAGGCGCAGCCGCGTCTCCTGGAGCACCGTCCCGAGCGACGCGACGCTCCCGCGGCGCTTGGCCGGGTCGCGGACCAGGGCGCCCTCGAGGGTGGAGACCAGGATCTCGGGCACGTCCGGGCGGAGCGCGCGCAGCTTCGGCGCCTCGCCCGCGCCCGTGCGCGCGCGCTCGAGGCCCTCCTCCGGCGTGGTGCCGCCCGCCGGGTACTGGCCCGTCAGCCACCAGACGATGGTCGCGGCGAGGGAGTAGAGGTCGGCCTCCGGCGTCGGCTTGGCGCCCGCGAGCTCCTCGGGCGCCGTGAACGCCGACCAGGCCGCGACGGCGGGACGGAGGGGCCAGAGGCCGGCGGCCAGGTCGGCGCTCTTCGTCCAGGCGGCGAGCACGGCGCCGTGCTCGTCCACGAGGACCCAGCGCGGGGCCACGCGGCCGCTCACGAACCCGCGCGCGTGAAGGTGCGCGAGCAGGTCGGCGATCTCGCCCCCCCAACGCGCCGCGTCCACGAGGGGCACGGGGCCCCGGTCGAGGACGATCCGCTCCGACTGCGTGCCGATCCGGTTCTCCTGCACGCTCCAGAGCGCGCCGTCGGCCTCGAAGGCGTCGAGGATGCGCACCATGCCGGGGATCTGCAGCCCCGCGGCGTGCCGCATCTCGCGGAAGAACGTCGCCCGGGCGTCGTCGGCACGCACGGGGTCGAGGGTGACCCGGCGCAGGATCACGAGGTTGCCGAGGACCGCGCTGCGGGCGCGGAAGAAGGTGCTCGGGCCGCTCACGAGGAACGACTCGAGGATCTCGTAGCTGGAGACGCGCCCGGTCATGGGGCGCGATCCTACTCGGGAGGGGAGCGGGGCCGGCCGTCCGGGCCGCGTTCCGATCCCGCCGGGACTACTTCCTTCCCCCCGCGGCCTGCCGGACTCCCTCGCCCGCGAGGGGCGCCGTGACACGGTCCCCGCCGAGGAGCACGGTGAGCTCCGGTGCGCCCTTCGGGGCGAGGCGCATCCGCACCAGATGCCACCCCGCGTCCAGATGTGTCAGGAAGTGGGCCTGCACCGCCGCGCCGAGCTCGGACGCGGCTCCGACGGGCTTGCCGTCCACCTCGAGGGCGAACCGGCCGCCCGCGTTCACCAGGAGCTGGTAGAGCCCCGCCTCCTTCACCTCGACCTCCCCTTCGACGAGCACCTCCTTCAGCGCCTCCTTCGTCTTGGCTTCGATGCCCTTCCGCGGCGCCTCCTGCCCGGGCCCGCCGAGGGAGGGCAGCACCAGCTCGAGGGGCTTCCCCGTCGCCGGGGTGAGGGTCACGTGCCAGCCGGGCTTCCCGTTCGCGCTCTTGATCGCCTTGCGCAGCGCCGGCGGCTCGACGGTCACGGTGGCGAAGGCGCTGCGCGTCGCCGGCCCCTTCGCGCGGATCGCGCGGACCTGCAGCGTCACGGCGCCGAGCCCGAGCCCGGCCTCCGACACGGGCAGGGAGCCGCGGAACGCGTCGCCCTTCACGTCGGCCTCGGCGAGCTTCCAGGCGCCGCGCAGGAGCTCCACCTTCGTCGCGCCGGGGGCGCGCCCCGACCACGGGAACGTGCCGTCGAAGGCGACCGTCTTCGGCACGACGAGGGTGGGCAGCGTCCCTCCGTTCGCCACCGTCACGGCGACGGTGGTGCCCGTCCGCGTCTCGATGCGATCGCTCTCGACCGCGACGACGCGCACCTCGTGGGCGCCGTCCTCGACGGTCGTCGTGTCCCACGCGAGGGGCGCGCCGGGAGCGGCCTCGCCCGCGGGAATGCCGTCCACCCAGAGCTCGACCTTGCCTACGGGGCGGCCCTCGGCGGGCGTCACGCTGGGAGTGAAGGAGACGGTGCCCGCGAGCGGCGCGGTGCCCGCCTCGAGCGCGATCCTGCCGAGCTTCGCGAACGGGCGCGTGAGGGGATCGCCGAGGATCACCAGCTGATAGGGGCCCGCGACGCTCTGGTAGAAGGCCTCCGCCAGGGAGCAGCCCTCGACGTAGTGCGCGTGGATGTGCGGGACCGGGAACTTCCACTGGACGGAGTAGGGCTCGTAGACCGTCCCCGACGAGCCCGCGGCGCCCGCGCGGATCCACGCCGAGCACTTGGTCTGGCCGCCGTGGTCGAACTGCCCGCCGTGGGAGGTCAGGTGCTCCGCGATGGCGCCGGGGACGAGCGTGCTCTTCGACGCCGCCCAGTCGAACCCCGCCGTCCCGACGCACGCACCGAGCACGTCGGCCTTGCCGACCGGCAGGATCCCCGTCTGCCCGGGGTCGTCCTTGCTGAGCACGACCGCCTTGCGGCCGAGCGCCTCCAGGGCGCGGATCGCGAGCTCGAACCGCGGCTCCCGCGTGGTGGAGCGGACGTCGCCGTTCTTGAGGAAATAGAAGGTCCCGTCGGGGTTCTTCCCATCGCTCTCCGCGGCGCGCTCCAGGCACGAGAGGACCTCGGGGATGGAGTTGCCCCACGGCCCCGTGTAGCCGAGCAGCGTCGAGAGGAAGTACCGGTCCGTCGAGTCCTTGAGGGCGGTGGGATCGTCCGTCGGGAGCGCGGCCCCCGTCCACGCCGAGGACGCCCGGAACCCGTGCGCCGGCGTCACCCCGTCGCCCGATGTCGCGGCCGCCGCGGCCGCCGCAGCCGCCGCCATCTTCGCGAGCAGCGCCTCGAACTCGGGCTTCCCGCGCAGGGGTTCCAGATCCGGGTCCTTCGCGGTGGCCTCGGCCTCGGAGAAGCCCTTCTCCACCGCCCGCGTGAGCGCCGCGAGCGCCTCGGGGGCCTTGCCCAGGCGCGCCAGGCAGCAGGCGTAGTTGTAGTGCTGGACCGGGTCGTCGCCGTACGTCGAGAGGAGCCTGGCGTAGGCCTCGGCCGCCGTGGCCCAGTCCTTGTCGATGAGCGCCTTCGAGGCCTCCCGGTAGGCCGCCTGCTCCGCCTCGGTGGGGGCCCTCGGGCCGGTGCCCGTCTCGCCCGGGGCCCGCCGGTAGTACCGGTTGCCGTACGGGTCCAGGTACCCGTCCGCGTCCTTCGCCTCGACCTTGCGCGCGAAGAAGGTCATCGCGGTCAGGCTCGCGGTGGGGGTCATCGGCGGGGTGCCCGCGAGCTTCTTGTCGGCCGTGAAGTCCACGCCGTAGGGCATCTCGGTGGACCACGCGATGACGTCCGCGCGGTCGAGGATCCCCAGCTTCTCGAGGTGCGCCTTCACGGGGGCCCACAGCTTCGTGCGGAAGTCGTCGATCCCGATCACGGCCAGCTGCGGCACCTCGTAGAGGGGGATCACGTGGCTCGCCGGGATGCCCCGGCGCCGCACGTACTCGTTCGCCACCCGGATCGACGAGGGCGACCGCGCGTTCACGACGATCACCGTGGTCTCGGGCCCGCCCCCTGCGTGCGCGCGCCCGGGCGCGAGCCCGAGCAGGACGGCCGCGACGAGCCCACCGAGCGACAGGCGGTTCCGCATGGCGGACCACCCTACCGCCGGGCCCGCAGCACCCCACCGTTCCGGGGGGGGCTCGGCGCGAAGCCGTCCATGGGGCCAGTATTCCGTGGACGAACCCTGCCCCTTCGCGCAGATAGACACCTTCTACCCCTTGGAGCCTTCCATGACGACCCCGATCCGCGTCGGCACCCCGGTGCCCGACTTCACGATGCCCGCCTTCGACCCCGTCGCGGGCGACTTCACCAAGGTGAGCCTGGCGAAGCAGAAGGAGGCCGGCCGCTGGACGATCCTCTTCTTCTACCCGGCCGACTTCACCTTCGTCTGCGCGACCGAGTTCGAGGCGCTCGCCGACCACCAGGACCACTTCAAGAAGCTCGGCGCCGACATCGTGACCGTCAGCCGGGACACGCAGTTCACGCACCTGGCGTGGCAGGCCCACGAGAAGGAGCTCCAGAAGGTCAAGTACCTGATGGCCTCCGACGCCGTGGGCGACGTCGGCCGCATGTTCGGCGTCTACGACGAGACCTCGGGCCTGACCCTGCGCGGCACGTTCCTGATCAGCCCCCAGGGCACCCTGACCGCCTCGGAGGTCAACTTCTTCAACGTCGGCCGCAATGTCGAGGAGCTCCTCCGCAAGTTCAAGGCGAACCTCTACCTCTCGAAGAAGCCGACCGAGGTCTGCCCGGCCAAGTGGAAGGACGAGGGCGACAAGACCCTGACGCCGTCCGCCCGGATGGTGGGCAAGGTCCACGAGGCGCTCAACCAGCCCAAGTAGGCGTGCGGATCGATCGGCGGGGACGGGGCTCCCCCCCTCCGCCGAC
>CAZJJQ010000382.1:0-4509 GCA_964546345.1 uncultured Planctomycetales bacterium | reverse complement strand
ACGGGAGCCTCCCCGACGCGGTCGGGCTCGCCCCCGCTGCGGGGCGGGCCTCGGTGCCCGGCCCGCTCCCGGGCCCGGCGCAGCGTCCGATCGGTCCTCGAGGGAGGTGCGCGTTGACCACGATCCTCGCCGTGACCCGCGACGGGCGCTCCGTGCTCGGTGGCGACGGCCAAGTGACCCTGGGCCAGCAGGTGCAGAAGCACAAGGCGGTCAAGGTGCGGGCCCTGCGCGGGCACGCCGTCCTGGCCGGATTCGCGGGCGGCGCGGCGGACGCGCTCGCGCTCCTCGACCGGTTCGAGGGGAAGCTCGACGAGGCGAGCGGGATGCTGCTCAAGGCGGCCATCGAGCTCGCCAAGGAGTGGCGCACCGATCGTGCCATGCGGCGCCTCGAGGCGGTCCTCGTGCTGGCCGACGCCTCCACGATCCTCCTGCTCTCCGGCAACGGGGACGTGGTCACGCCCGACGACGGCGTGCTCGCCGCCGGCTCGGGCGGCGCGGTCGCCGCCGCGGCCGCCCGTGCCCTCGTGCGGCACACCTCGATGCCGCTCAAGGACATCGTGGAGGCCTCGCTCCGCATCGCCGCGGAGATCGACCTGCACACGAACGACGAGCTGACGATCCTCGAGGTGGCCCCGTGACCGGGGCCGCCCTCCCGTCGGCCGACGAGCTGACGCCCGCCCGCATCGTCCTCGAGCTCGACCGCTACGTCGTCGGTCAGGCCGCGGCCAAGCGGGCGGTGGCCGTCGCGATCCGCAACCGCTGGCGCCGGCTGCGTCTCGGCCCCGAGCTCCGCGAGGAGGTCACGCCCAAGAACATCCTGTTGATCGGCCCCACGGGCGTCGGCAAGACCGAGATCGCCCGCCGCATCGCCGGCCTCATCCGCGCCCCGTTCGTGAAGGTCGAGGCGACGAGGTACACGGAGGTGGGCTACGTCGGGCGCGACGTCGAGAGCATCGTGCGCGACCTCGTGGACGCCTCGGTCGCGCTGGTGCGGGCCGAGTCCCGGACCGGCGTCGAGGCGAAGGCCCGCGAGGCGGCCGAGGAGCGCGTCCTCGATGCTCTCCTGCCGGGCAGCCGTCCGAGCGATCCGGTCCTCGACCCGTTCGGGTTCGCCAAGGGCGTGCCCGCCCCGTCGGCCTCCGCCGGCGACGCCGCCGCGACGCGCGTGAAGCTTCGGGAGCGCCTGCGCGCGGGGGCGCTGTCCGATCGCGAGATCGAGATCCAGGTGGCCGAGCCCCATGCGTTGGGGTCGATCTTCGGGGGTGGCGGGGGCGTGCCCGGCGGCCCGCCCGGCTTCGACATGGAGGGCCTGCTCGAGAAGCTCGGCCCCGCGCGACGCCGGACGCGCCGCGTGCGCGTCCCGGAGGCGCTCGAGCTCCTGACCGTCGAGGAGGCCGACAAGCTCGTGGACAAGGAGAACGCGACCGCCGAGGCCATCCGCCGCGTCGAGCAGTCAGGGATCGTGTTCCTCGACGAGATCGACAAGGTGGCCGGCCGGCGCGGCGCCGGGGGCGGTCCCGACGTCTCCCGCGAGGGGGTCCAGCGAGACCTCCTGCCCCTCGTGGAGGGCACCACCGTCTCGACCCGCCACGGCCTGGTCCGGACCGAGCACATCCTCTTCATCGCTGCCGGAGCGTTCCACGTCACGAAGCCGAGCGACCTGATGCCCGAGCTCCAGGGGCGCTTCCCGATCCGCGTCCAGCTCGAAGCCCTCACGGAAGCCGACTTCGTCCGGATCCTGGAGGAGCCCAAGAACGCGCTCGTGAAGCAGGCTGCGGCGCTCCTCTCCACCGAGGGCCTGACGATCACGTTCACGCCGGACGGCGTCCGCGAGATCGCACGGGTGGCCGCACGGGCGAACGCCTCGCACGAGAACATCGGCGCCCGCCGCCTCGCCACCGTCCTCGAGCGCGTCCTCGAGGAGATCTCCTTCGACGCCCCCTCCCGCGCCGGACACACCGTCACCATCGACGCACCCTTCGTTCGCACCCGCATCGACCCCGTCCTCGCCAACCAAGACCTCTCTCGGTACGTGCTGTAGCTGCGAGTTCGGGGAGAGGCCGGGTGCCATAGGCGGACGTGCGGGTGCGACCGCCGCGGCCCGGGCTTCGCGGCAGGCGAGGGCCGCGCAGCGCGTCCCTGGCCTGCCCTCGTCGGACTCGAAGACTCGTCCTCCTCGGGTCGCTCCTCCACGGATCGCGGTGCAGGCGGGAGCAGAGGCCGGGACACCTAGGCGGACGGGCGGGTGCGACCGCTGCGGCCCGGGCTTCGCGGCAGGCGAGGGCCTCGCAGACTCGGCCCTGGCCTGCCCTCGTCGGACTCGAGGACTCGTCCTCCTCGCGTCGCTCCTCGACGTATCGCGGTGCAGATACGCCCTCGTCGGTCGTGGCTCGCGCGGGCCGGAGCGGGGCGCACCCGATCGCGTGCGATCGACCCCTCCGCGAGTCCATCCGGAGCTCGGGTTCGTCGGATCCCCGCGCGCGGCCCTCCGGAGCTCGGGTCCGATCGGGTTCCGTTCCCTCGAGACCTCTGCTCCGCCTCCGTCGTTGCGCCTCGGCCGGTCCCGTGGCGGTCACCAGCGACCCGGGCGGCCCCGTGGGGCCCGCTCCCCGCAGGGTGCGCACCTCCCGCTCCGACGCCCCGCGGCGCCTCCGGGCCCTTCGTCCGGCCCCGACGGGCCCTCGGCTACACTCCCGTTTCGCGTCGTTCCCCCCTCCCCTCCGTTGGAGTCCCGGTCATGCGTTCCACCCTGCGTACCCACACCTGCGGCGCCCTCCGGCGCGCGGACGTGGGCTCCGTCGTCACCCTCTGCGGCTGGGTGAACGCGCGGCGAGACCAGGGCGGGGTCGCCTTCATCGACCTGCGCGACCGGCACGGGCTGACCCAGGTGCGTTTCCTCGGCGATCAGGACGCCGCGCTCCTCGAGAAGGTGCGCACGGTGCGTCCCGAGTGGTGCCTGCGGGCCACCGGCACGGTCGTGGCGCGCCCCGCGGGCGCCGCGAACGCCCACATGCCCACGGGCGAGATCGAGGTCGAGGCGTCCTCGCTCGAGATCCTGTCCGAGTCGCCCACGCCGCCGTTCCAGCCCCTCGACCGCACCGAGGCCGGGATCGACCTGCGCCTCGAGTACCGGTTCATCGACCTGCGCCGCCCCAAGATGACGCGCATGCTCGTCGAGCGCGCCCACATCGTGTCCACCGTGCGGCGCCACCTCGAGGAGCACGGCTTCCTCGAGGTGGAGACGCCGCTCCTCACGCGCAGCACGCCGGAGGGCTCGCGTGACTTCATCGTGCCGAGCCGTCTCCACCCCGGCAGCTTCTACGCCCTGCCCCAGTCGCCCCAGCTCTTCAAGCAGCTGCTGATGGTGTCGGGCTTCGACCGCTACTACCAGATCGCGCGCTGTCTGCGCGACGAGGACAACCGCGCGGATCGCCAGCCCGAGTTCTCCCAGGTGGACATCGAGGGCTCGTTCGTCTCCGAGGAGGACATCTTCGCGCTGATGGAGCCCGTGATCCGCGGGCTCGTGAAGCGTTACCGGGGCGTGGACCTGCCCACCCCGTTCCCGCGCATGGCCTACGACGAGGCCATGGCGCGCTTCGGGAGCGACAAGCCCGACCTGCGCAACTCCCTCGAGCTCGTGGACGTCTCGGGGCCTGCGAAGGCCCTGGGCTTCCGCGTCTTCTCCGAGGCGATCGACAAGGGCGGCATCGTCAACGCGATGCGGCTCCCGGGCGGTGCCGCGCTCACGCGCAAGGAGATCGACGGCTACGAGGCCGAGGCGAAGGCCGTGGGGGCGCAGGGCCTCGCGTGGGTCAAGGTCGCCGCCGACGGCATCTCCGGCTCCATCGGCAAGTTCGTCACGGGGGAGCCCGGCAAGGCCCTGCTCGCCGCGTGCGGCGCGCAGACGGGGGACGTCGTGCTCTTCGGCGCCGGGTCCTTCGCCCTCGTGAAGAAGGTCCTCGGTCACCTGCGCAAGCCCGCCGGCGAGCGCCTCGGGACCATCGACAAGAAGGCGTGCGCCGTCACGTGGATCACCGACTTCCCCCTCGTCGAGTGGAACGAGGAGGAGAAGCGCTGGGACGCGTGCCACCACCCCTTCACGAGCCCCCGGGAGCAGGACTGGGACCAGCTCGAGAAGCACCCCGGCGCCGTGCGCGCCCGCGCCTACGACCTCGTCATCGACGGGTACGAAGCGGGGGGCGGCAGCATCCGCATCCACCGCGCCGACCGCCAGCAGCGGCTCTTCGCGCTCCTCGGGCTCGCCCCCGAGGACGTCGAGCGCCGCTTCGGCTGGTTCGTGAACGCCCTGCGCTACGGTGCGCCGCCCCACGGCGGCATCGCCTTCGGCGTGGACCGCCTGGTGATGCTCATGCTCGGCGAGGAGGCCATCCAGGAGGTCATCGCGTTCCCCAAGACGGCCCAGGCGCGCTGCCTCCTCACGAAGGCACCCGCGCCGCTCGACGAGAAGCAGCTCCGCGAGGCCGGGATCGCGCTCCTGCCCCCGAAGGC
>CAZJJQ010000381.1:0-4525 GCA_964546345.1 uncultured Planctomycetales bacterium | reverse complement strand
CCCGCCCTCGTCCACGCGCTCGCGGCGCGGGGTCGGATCGGGCGCGCCGCGGGCGCGGTGTACGGGGCGGGCACCCTGGGCGCGCTTGCGGGCTCCTACGCCGCGCCGCTGCTGCTGCTCCCCACCTTCGGCGTCCGCGCCACGCTGGGGCTCGGCGCCGCCTCCCTCCTCGTGGCGTCCGGCACGCTCCGCCCCCTCCGCGTGGCGTCGCCCTCCTCCTCGCAGGGGGCCGCCGCGTGACCCTTCGCGAGCGCCTTCCCTCCGTCCTCGCCGGCGCCACGCTCGTGGGCTGCGCGCTCGGATCGATCCTCGTCGATCCCACCCTGCGCCGGGATCCCGGCCAGACGATCGAGCGGGAGACCGGCTACCAGACGATCCGCATCGTGGAGACGGTCGAGGACGGGCCCGCGCCGCCGGAGGCACCGCTCTACGTGTACGGCGCGCGCGTGTCGGTGCCCGTCCGCTTCTTCCGGTTCGACGAGGACGCGACGAGCTACCAGAGCGTCGTGGTGCTCGAGGGCGAGCGCGAGCGCCTGACCTTCGGCCGGTACTACGACCACCTCGCCCTCGGCGCCTGGTTCTCGGGCATGCCCTGGACGCGCGGCGCGGGCGACCCCCGCGTGCTGCTCGTGGGCTACTGCGGCGGGACGCTCCACCGCGTGCTCGACCACGTGACCCCGAGCGGCCGCGCGGGCGCGGAGGTGCTCGGGGTCGAGCTCGACCCGGACGTCGTGGCCCTCGCGAAGGACCGCCTCGCGCCGCTGCCCCCCCGCCTCACGCTGCGCACCGGCGAGGACGGGCGCGCGGTCGTCGAGACCCTGCCGAAGGAGGAACGGTTCGACCTGATCTACCTCGACGCCTACGCGCGCACCCAGTACGTGCCGTTCCAGGTCTCGACCGTCGAGTTCTTCGAAGGCTGCGTTCGGCACCTGTCGCCGTCGGGCGCCGTCGGGATCAACGTGAACGCCTCGTCGGGCCTGTCGGGGCGTCTGCTGCGCCACCTCGCCAGCACGCTCGCGGCGGCGTTGGGCGAGGAGGGGTCGGTGTGGGTCGCGCCGAACCGCCTCTACGGCGGGAGCGCCACGCTCTGGGGCGTGCGCAGCCGCGTCGCGCCGCGCCTTCCCCCGGGCGTGCCGGCCTCGCTCGCGGTGCCTGCGTACCTCTTCGACCGGCTGCTGTTCCGCTTCGTGCCGAGTCGTGAAGAGGTCCTGACCGACGACCTGGCCCCCACGGAGCGCCTCGCGGACGAGGTCCTGCGCGAGGAGGAGGTCCGATGACCCTCCGGCCCGGCCCCACGCGCCTCGTCGGCCTCGCGCTCGCGATCCCCGCCGCGGTGGGGGCCCTCGGCGCCGCGGAGCCCGCCCGCGCGGACCCTCCCACCGCGGAGATGCGGCGACGGGTAGACGAGGCCTTCTCCGACGGACGCCTCGAGGAGCTGGATCAGCTGGCCGAGCCGGGCCCGGAGCCGGTCTCCCTCGAGCCGTTCGGCGTGCGCGACCTCTGGTGGAGGCCCGCGCCCGACGGTGCCCCCCGGCGGATTCCAGGGCTCGACGTCGAGACCACCTCGGTGTCGGCCCGTCGCCTTCGGTGGTTGGCCGGACAGGTCGCGAGCCGTGCCCAGGGAAGCGCGCCACCCTCCGAGCCCTATCCGATGCCGACGGAGGGCGAGGACGATCCGTACCCGGGCATCACGGCCTGGGTCCGGGATCGGATGCTGCGGGAGACCGCCGGCACGACCTCCCTGGACGCGGACGGACCCCTCGCCGACCGGCCCGGTGAGGAGCTCCTGACCTACTGGGTGAAGGTCTTCCGCCGGCCTGCCATCGACGGTCCGGGCGCGGAAGCCACCGACGAGGAGGCAACGGCGAAGCGCAGGGCGGTGCACGACGGCGTCGAACACGCGCGCCGCCTCGCGCTTTTCGCCGTGGGCTTCTGGGGTCTGGTGGGGGGGCTCCTCCTCTGGGCCGCCCGACGGCGCGTCAAGCCGCCCCCCCCGCCGTCCGACGCCTAAGGAATCGCCCGCGATCTCCGCGGGCGCCACTTGGAGCCTTCCCCCCGTGCGTATCCTGATTGCCGTGCTGACGCTGCTCGGGATGGTCGCCTGCGCCACCGTCCTGACCGGCTGCGAGTCGGGTGGCGGCTGAGGCAGTCCGTCGCGGCCGTGTGCCGCGAGGCGGTAGCCGCAGGTCCCCGAAGCCGGGGGCCTTTCGGCTCCCGGCTTCGATCCAGGCATCAGGAGGTACGTGATGACGAAGCGGCGATGGCTGCTCCTCGTGTCGGGGGCCGTGCTCCTCACCGGGTGCGAGACGGACACCTCGAAGTGGCCGAAGAAGAAGCCCTGAGGCTATTCCGGGCAGCCGTGCGCTGCCCCCCAGGGTCCCACGGAGCGTCGCGCGACCGACGCCTACTACCGCCTTCTCCGGTAGAGCCCACGGGAGGTGCGGTCCCCGGGTGGGTGGACCGGGAAGCCGCGGAGATCCGTACGGCCACGGACCCAGTTATCAGCACGCAGGTGGTGATATCAGCCATAGGGAACGACCCCCACCGACCGACGTCGTCTAGAACGCAACATAATATAGATTATCAGACGTAATGGATCGACATGCGGATGGGGGTGTCTGGCGCCGTGACCTGCTGCGCGCGCCCAGATCCGGTCCGCCGCGGTTCGAGTGTGCCGGACTCCGACGGCACCACGGTCGCTCCCCCATGGCTCCGGGGCGCCAACTCGACCTCCACGGAGGGCTCCGGGGCGCCCTTCCCTCGGCCCGGTCGTCCCGCGGCCGCTGCGGCCGGACCCACGGGCCCACGGGCCGCGACCTGCCGCTTCGGGACCCAGGGCGCCGCCCCTAGAATGCGCCCCCTGCGCGGCCGGGGTCGTCCCAGCCGCCGCCCGAGGCCGTCCTGACCACCCCGCACACCGGCACCGGTCTGATCCTCAACACGGCCCTAGAGGTCCTGGGGCGCCCGTCCTCGGGCCGGGCGGCGCTCGTGGACCTGCCGACCGGGACCGGGTACCTGGCGGTGAAGGCCCGGGAGCTCGGGTGGGACGTCCGTGCCTACGACATCGAGACCTCCCTGTGGCAAGGCGGGACCGCGATCCCGGTGGCGAAGGCGGACCTCAACGACCGCCTGCCCATCGAGTCCGGCCGCGCCGACGCCCTGGTCTGCTGCGAGGGCCTCGAGCACATCGAGAACCCCTGGCTCGTCCTCCGCGAGTTCCACCGGGTGCTCGCGCCCGGCGGCCGCCTGATCGTCTCCGTGCCGAACACGGTGGACTTCCGCAACCGCTTCCGGGTCCTGCGGCGGGGATACGTGGGGCACTACCTGCCCGCGGTCCCGGATCACATCAACGCGATGGGGACCTTCGTGCTGGCCCACGCGCTCCTGCGCACGGGCTTCTCGATCCGCGGGATCCGGGCACCTCGACGCTACTACCCGGGGATCGTGACGGGGCTCCTCCGACCGCTGCTCCGGTTCCGGAAGGAGTGCGGCCTCCCCGACGACGTCCGTGCCCTGATGTCCTCCAGCGACGTCCTGTTCGGGCGTACGGTGCTGTTCGACGCGGTGAGGACGGCCGCGGGCTGACCCCCACCGACTGCGTCGCAGGTAGGATGGCGCTATGACCGTGGCCGTTCGCCACCCCGCGCCCCCCACCGAGACGACGACCGCGCTCGATCGTCCGTTGCGCCCCCCCCTGGCCCTCGAGCCCGCCCGCCACGGTTCGTGGCTCTCCGTGTGGCTGCTCGCGCTGGGCGTCGCCGCCCTCTACCCCTGGGTCCTGTCCTTGGGGTCGGAGGCCCACCGTCCGTGGGCGGCTTCCCCCTGGGGGCACGGGCTGCTCGCGCTCGCCTGCCTCCTGCCCGTGGTCACGCGCATCGCGACGCTTCGGCTGGGGCTCGCGCCCACCGTGGACGAGCGTTTCTCGTGGTTCGACCACCCCGAGCGCCGCGCCGCGTACCGGACGATGATGGCGGCTCGACTGCCCACGCTGCTGCGCGTGCTGGGGCACGCCCCCTGGCCGCTCGGCCTCCTCGGCTGGATCCTCTACAAGGTCGGGGTCTGAACGCACGCCGGGCGACGTGCGGCCGTGTCACGTGTGCGCCTCGCGCGGCCCGCGCACCCCCACCACGGCGCAGTCGCAGCAGCACCCCCCGAGCTCGCCGAGCCAGGCGAGCACCGCGTCCACGGGTTGGCCGAGCGACGCCGCCGCGGCCGCGGTGACGGGCCGGCGATCGTCCGCGTGCGCGCAGGGGGCGCTCTCGAGCCGACGCGCCACCTCTCCGCGGAGCGCCTCGAGCCCCGCCGCATCGATGGGCGCCGCAGACTCGAGCGCGAGCCGACGGCGGGCCTCCGCGGCGAGTGGCTCCCACTGCCACGCGCGGCCCGGATGACGTGCGCAGGCGCGCGGCGCGAGGATCGCCACCTGCTCGAGGCCGCCGAGCTCGTGCAGCAGCTCGCGCAGGCCCAGGCCGGCGGCGCCGGGCTCGTCGAGCGCGGCCTCGAGGGCCGGCGCGTAGGCCTCCGA
>CAZJJQ010000380.1:0-4573 GCA_964546345.1 uncultured Planctomycetales bacterium | reverse complement strand
AGCGCCTCGGTGAGGGCGACCTTGCAGGCCAGGTCGTAGTTGCTGCGGCTGTTCGTGATCCCGCGGCCGAGGACGGTGCCGTCCTCCGCCAGGACCACGGCCTTCGTGGTGGTCGAGCCGAGGTCGATGCCGACGGCGTACCTCATGACACCCCCACCGCGGCGCCCGCCGCGCGCTTCTGGGCGATCATCTGGAAGTAGGACTCGAGGCGGTTCTTGATGTTCGCGGCCGAGAAGTAGCGCGGGTCCACGAGGTCGCTCTCGATGAACCCGCCGGGACGGCCCGTGCGCTGCTCCACCTCGCGCAGGATCATCAGCTGGCCGGCGCTGAAGGACTTGCACGACTTCACGCTGTTGATGAGGAAGCCGTCGGCGGCGTACTCCTCGACGTAGCGCGAGAGCATGTCCACCCTTCCGGGCAGGTTGATGTTCGTGTAGCACCCCATGCAGTAGTCGGCGAGCGTCTCGAGCGGGTGCGCCGGGTCGTGCCGGAACCCGAAGTCGTAGGTCCCGCCCACCTTCGTGTAGGTGGACGCCACGCAGACCGCGCCCTCGTCGCCGAACATCTTCCAGAGCTCGCGGAAGTGCGTCCACGCGGGCGGCCCCTCGACCACCACCCGGTACCTCTCGACGATCTCCCCGTCGGGGGTGACGGGCCCCTTGCCCTCCGCCATCCGCTCCTCGACCTCGGCGCGCAGCTCCTTGTAGTACTCGACCGCGTCCTGCGTCCCGCGGAACGCCGTGAACATCGGCCCGATGTAGTAGACGCCGCCGAAGTACGCGTCGATGGGCGAGGGGCGGTGCTTGGCGGACTGGAGCACGGCCACGAGGTCGTCCTCGGCCGCCGCCGACCGCACCAGGTGCTCGCGCAGGCGGTCCTCGTCGTACTTCCTGCCCGAGACCTGCTCGAGCACGGGGATCACCTTCTCGCGCAGCTGGTCCACGACGTACTTGCGCATGGACGGCGTGATCGCGCCCTCGCCCTGGTAGGGCACGTGGAGCATCACGATCGGGCACTTGTACCGCTCGCGCAGCAGCTCGAACCACTTGAGGAACGTGAAGCACCCCGTGTAGGAGAGCAGGAGGAGGTCCGGGGGCGGCAGCCGCTCCCCCGTGGGGCCCACGTTGCCCGAGGAGATCATGCCGATGTCGCTCTTGACGTAGGCGCAGACGTCCTCGGAGTGGCCCTCCTTCTCGGCGGCGGCGATGTAGTCGCGCGTCTTGCCGCGCATGCCCGACTGGAGGGCGTTGATCTCCGGCAGGACCGGCAGGAGGTCGAAGGTCCGCAGGAGCTCGGTGAGGTTCCCGGGGACGTAGGTGTAGCAGTTCTTCTCGCCGGTCAGGTGCGTGCGGGCGAGCCGGCCGTAGTGGTCGGCGATCATCCGCTTCTGGCGGTCCTGGCTGGCGTCCTTCTTGGCGGCGACGGGGGTGGCCATGGTCAGACGGTGCTCCAGAGCTGGATCGAGTCGGCGAAGGTGCCCGCCTGCTCGCGGATCACCTGGAACTGGCCCGTGTTCTCGCTGTACTTGAACGCGGTCCACGGGATCCCGTGGGCGTCCATGGCCGCCACGGCCATGGGCTGGTCGAGGAGCGCGGGGTCGCAGAACGAGGGCGCGCAGAAGAGCACCCCGCCCGCGCCGGAGGTCTTCACCCGGTCCACGAGGTCGGCGCCCTTCTCCTTCTCGCACCACTTCGTCGGGTGCTCGATCGCGTGCTCCGTGAAGGCGCGGGCGAGCGCGTCGAGCGGGTCGCCCGTGACGGCGACGTCGCCCAGGATGAAGCGGTGGATCTGGACGAAGTCGTCGTCCACGATGTAGCAGCCCGAACGCTCGAGGGTCTTGATGAGCCCGAGGGGCGGCTGCTCGCAGAACGAGCCGACCAGGACGACGCGCGCGAGGTCCATGGGGCGCCGGGTCGCGTCCGCCTCCACCATCGCGCGATAGGAGCGGAGCATCGCGAGGTGCTCCTCCACCGGCAGGACGAGGCCGGCGCGCAGGATGGGGTAGAGCTCGGCGGTGGGCACCTTCCAGGGCTCGTCCCGGCGCAGGTCGTAGAGCCCGCGCACGGCCCGCCGGTGGTCGTTGTAGACCGCGATCGAGCGGCGCAGCGCCTCGGGCTCGAGGGGCCTCGCGCCGCGCTCGGCGAGCTCGGCGCACAGGGAGACGATCTCCCCCCGCCAGAACGCCGCGCCCCGCTCCCGGTCGAAGTCCTGCGGGACGTCGAGGTACCGCACGACCTTCTGCTTGAACATCATCTTCCACATCCCCGAGAGGTTGCGGATGACGTCGCAGATCGCGGGGAACAGCATCCCGTCGAGCGGGTCGAGGCTGCCGTTGAGGGCCAGCTCGATCGTGCTGCGCGGGATGTGGCAGATGTAGGACTGGTAGTAGGCGTCGCCGCGGATGATCTCGAGGTCGTCGGACGCCCCCATGATCCCGACGGGCAGGACGCCGATGGCGTGCAGCGCCTCGCGGGGCACGTAGACCGGCATGTGCCCGACGGCGAGCCCGCCGGTCCGCTCCTTCCACGCGCGCACCGAGCCGAGGCGGTAGTCGCGGTAGAGGGCGTCGGCCCGGCCGACGAGGTCCTTGAGTCCCGAGGCGCTCATCGGTTCCTCCATTGCGGGGACCGCTTGCCGAGGAAGGCGTCGAGCCCCTCGACCGCGTCCTCCGTCGTCATCAGCCCGTCCAGGTACAGGTGCTCGAGCTCGTCCACCTCGGCGAGGAAGCGCCGGGCCAGGCCCTTCCGCGCGGCCCGTACCGCGTAGCGCAGGCTCGAGGCGGACTTCGGCAGCAGGTGCGCGCGCACCCAGGCCAGCGCGGCGGCCGAGGGGTCGTCGGCCACCTCGTCCACGAGCCGCAGCGCGAGCGCCTCGGTCCCGGTGACGGTGCGGCCCGTCAGGCAGAGGTCCTCCATGGCGGGGCGGCCCACGCGCTCGGCCAGGAACGCCGAGCCCACGGGCGCGAACACCCCGAGGACGATCTCCGGCTGGCCGAGGACCGCGTCCGGGCGGGCGATCACCCGCTGGCAGAACGCCGCCAGCTCGAGCCCGCCGCCGAGGCAGCGGCCCCGGACCGCGGCGACGAACGGCACCGAGGCGTCGAGCATGGCGCGGAAGAGGCCGTGGAAGCGGCGCAGCATCCCGGCGACCTGGTCGGGCAGGTGCTCGGGCACGCTCGCCCCGTAGGAGAAGTGCCCGCCGTCCCCCTCGAGGATCACGGCGCGCAGGTCGGGGGCGGCGCCCGCCGCGGTCGCGACCTTGGTCAACGCGTCCACCAGGACGCGGTCGATCACGTTGCCCTTCCCGCCCCCGAGGACGACGCGCCAGACGGCGCCGCCGTCGAGGAGCTCGACCTTCAAGGGCCCCACCGCACGTTCCTCGGTCACGGCGCCTCCTCCTCGAGCGGCAGCTCGAGCTGCGTGTACGTGCCCCCCACGAACCCGCTGGAGCGGAAGAACGACAGCACCGGGACGTCGTCGCGGCGCACCAGGGTCCGCACGCGACGCACGCCCCGCTCCCGGAACTGGCGGACCGCCTCGGCGAGCAGCGCCGACGCGAAGCCCTTGCGGGCCCACGCCGGCTCGACGCCGACGGCGAACACCCAGCCGCACTCCTCGGAGCCGAACTCGACCGCGCGCACGTCGCCGAGCAGGTACCCCACGACGCGCCCCTCGGCCTCGAGGGCCAGGGAGACTCTCCGGTCCTGCGCGCCGTCGGCGAACGCCCCGGCGAAGAACTGCC
The DNA here is from genome assembly GCA_964546345.1 of uncultured Planctomycetales bacterium. Lineage (GTDB taxonomy): Bacteria > Planctomycetota > PLA2 > PLA2 > JAEUHO01 > JAYTCP01. The sequence continues at coordinate 832 of CAZJJQ010000380.1, read as the reverse complement.
GCCACCAGCCCCCCTTGGGCCGGCCCGTGTGCTCGCCGTCGATGCGGACCACCTCGCCGAGGTCGCCCCGCTCGAGGCTGCGCACGCGCGCGCCGGTCTGGAGCGGGCTAGGCGCCACGGGCGCCCTCCGCCGCGGCCGTCTTGCCGAGCATGGCGTCCACGAGCGCCTCGTTCCAGTCCTCGCCCTCGGCGAGGCGACGGCGCAGCTCGAGGAAGTCCACCTCGCGCTGCCCGCGGGCGCCCTCGTGGAACGCGCGGAAGCCCAGGCGGCCCTCCGCCATCATGTTGAGGGCCAGCCAGGCGCGGTTGCTCTCCCGGTTGCGGTCCCAGTGCTCGAGCTTGTGCTTGCGCACGCTCTCGATGGTCTTCGCGAGGCAGCCGGGCATCGTGTTCGCGAGCGTCCACACGAGCGCGTCCACGGCGGCGTCGAGCTGGGAGAGGTCCACCTTGCCCTTGGCGAGGAGCGCCTTCCCCGCGGCGGCCTCGGGCCCCTCCTTGAAGTCGCCGAGGACGATCCGCCCCTCGGCGTCGAGCCAGCGGTCGGTGACCACGAGCGGGTTGGGGACGAACCTGCCGTCCACCACGAGCGCCGGGACGAGCTTCGTGACGAGGCCGAGGCGGTTCGCCTTGTGCGCGCTCCAGTGGCCGCACGTCGTGCACGACTCCATGGCGGCCTCGATGCCGGTGAACAGCGGCAGGAAGTCGGTGCTCCCGCCGTCCGGGGCCGAGCCGTGGCGCGGGCCGGCCTGGCCGAACCGCGCGAGGTCCTGCGCGATCGTGAAGTCGCAGGCCATGCCGATCTCCTGCCCGCCGGCGATGCGCATGCCGTTGA